>JAQIBO010000311.1 GCA_027859055.1 Spirochaeta sp. | reverse complement strand
ACGCAGATCGTCGATGGTCGCCGTATTCCGTTCCCCCTCACCAAGCGGCAGAAACAGATTTATGCCGCATTCGGGATCTCACCGCCGGTGTAGGTATAATTTCCGGCGGGAAATTAGGTGTCATGACACAGCTCAGAAAGGGAGAATACCTCACTGCTGATACCCTGACCGGCCCGTTCCAGCCGGGACAACTCAAAGAGATCGTCCACCAGCCTGCCCAGAGCTTCCGCGGAGGAGAGGGAAATTTCCAGGTATTTCTTCCGGTCGTCGGCACTCAGGGACGGTTCCCGGTGAAGCAGCGTTTCTATATATCCCCGTATCGACGACAGGGGTGTACGCAGATCGTGGGAAATATTGGCTACCAGATCCCGACGCTCCCGTTCGGCCCGCTCTATGGCTTCCACACTGGATTCAATCTGCCGGGCCATGAAGTTGAAACTGGCAGCCAGTTCACCGACTTCGTCCCGGGACGCCACAGTTGCCCGGACATCATACGCGCCGTTCCCGAAAGCCCTGACCACATTGGTCAGCCCCTGGAGCCTGTAGGTGAGGAGGAAGAAGACCAGCAGACCAAGGAGCGCTACCAGCGGCAGGGTATAGAAGAGACTTTCCCGGAACGCCGCCCGGAAATACTCGTCTTCAATCTCGCTCCGGGCTGAATCATAGAGACTGCTGCGAAGCACCACATAGACATATCCGTCTCCTCCGCCGGGAACCTTCAGGGGTGCCGCCGAAAAGGTGGTAGCCTCGTTTGGTCGCCGGGGATCATCGCCGTATATGGGAAAGGGATCATCCCTTCCAAGAAAGGCCCGTACCGGTGCAATATCCACCCGTTCCAGCTGCACCGTCGTTGACGTATCCGCAAAGTATGACAGGATCTCTCCGCTTCCGGAGATGAGATAAATCTCGATAAGTGGATTCAGGACCATCATGTAATGAATGGCAGACCCCAGTGCTTCGCCGTCACCTTCCTCACCGGCGCCTATATACGGCTCAATTTCCTTCGCCATATCCGCCGCGAGCATCGCATATGCCCGTTGATCAATCTCTTCACGCTGCCGGTCATAGACATTCGCGGCAATCCGGGCGTGCAGAACCGCCAGTATCAGAATAAGGGCCAGAAAGACCAGAGAAAGCCTGACGTAGAAACTGCGAAAAAAACTCACCTCGCTGCCGCCGATCTGCCGTCAGACAGACGATACCCGTATCCCCAGACCGTCTCTATCAACTCCGGGTGTGCCGGATCGTTCTCTATCTTTCCCCGAAGACGGTTAATGTGACTGTTCACCGTATGGTTGTACCCCTCATACCGGTATCCCCAGACCATTTCCAGCAGTTCGGCCCGGCTGTATGCACGTCCGGGCTCCCCCGCCAGGACCGCCAGGAGATTGAACTCCTTGGCGGTAAGTTCCACCTCCCTTCCGCCTACGGAAACCCGCCTTTGGTCAAGATCAATGTGGAGCGCTGCAATATCCGCAACCCTCCGGGAAGACACGCCGTCGGTATGGATATACCCGGAATGCTCCGTCCCGGCACGGCGAAGAAGCGCCCGTACCCGCGCCACAAGCTCCCTGACGCTGAACGGTTTGGTGATATAGTCGTCCGCGCCAACCTCCAATCCTACAACCTTGTCCATCTCCGCGGACCGCGCGGTCAGCATGAGTATGGGCACCTGGCTATTGTCACCCCTGAGATGGCGACATATCGACAGTCCGTCCATTCCCGGAAGCATGATGTCCAGGATTACCAGGTCAATGTCTCCGGAAGCTGCGCGGGAAATCGCCTCCGCGCCGTCGGATGTCACCGACGTCTCATATCCCTCATCCGTGAGATGCAGATTGATGAGATCAACTATTGCCTGATCGTCTTCCACAATCAGGATCTTCCCCCGCCGTTCCTTCCGGTTCATACCACTAAGATACATCAATGGTGACAATATTAATAATAATTGGTTGTTATGGTTTCGTGTAAAGCGTCGGTTCGGCGCATTACGCGGTCGTCCGCCGGGTCCCTTCGGTCCGGGAACGACGGTCTTCTCGATGGGGCCGCGAATGGTTTTTGCCCGGACCCTCCGTTACCCGCAACATTCAGCCGAGTTTTGAGTGGTGCCCATGTAACAATCACATCTGAACGGAACGCCCGGCGAAGGCGAAAGCGTAGCTTTTGCCGATAGCGCCCTGGCCTGATACGTGTTATGCAAAAATCATTCTATACCCAGTACCATAGCGATTCCAGTTTCGATATCTTCCATTGTCTCCCGGGTTACTGTACCGATGTTTTCTATCAGTCTCTTCTTGTCAATTGCTGAAAGCTGCGTTACCACAATGACGGAGTCTTTGGCCAGGCTGGACTCCGCTTTGGACAGGAAAACATTTCCAGGGGCTTCTGCTAATACCAGGTTCGTCGTGAGCGGTATGACGACTACGGTGTTGAGCCTGCTCTGGGTATAGGCATCATCCTGTACGACGAGCACCGGTCGCGGGAACCCATGTTCGCTGCCGAAGGGTATCCCGAAGTCGGTCCACCACAGTTCACCACGTGTCATTTCTGGTGAGTTCTCCCGTCGTTTCAACTGAGGGTTCGGTCGGTAATTCGGGTGTAGTCTGGTCTTCCATTCTTTCGTAGACTTCGTTCAACCTCTGGGTGATCTCTTCTCTCTGGTGTCTCTTTATGAATTCCGATACGGCTCGTGCAAACAGCTGACTGCGAGGAATCCCCATTTCCCGGGCGGTCCGTTCGGCGTCCTCATACAATGAATCAGGTAGTGAGATTGCGGTCTTCATACCTTCAGTATAACCCCAGTATAACAACTCGACAAGTCGGTTCTGTTCTGTCTTTTCCGTCTTGTCGCACAACAAAACGGTGATGCTACCGATACTACTGGGGAGAACCGCCCCGGTGTCGCTCGAGCCCGTCGAGAATCAGATTGAGCCCGAACGCGAAGTCGTGCACACCGGTATGCTTTTCCTCGGCGACCAGCCGGGCGAGCGCGACGAAGTCGGGGTATTCCCCGGGCGCGATCTGCGGCAGGAATTCGCGTGCCGCACTTGCGTGCTCATCCGGGCGAAACGGAAAGTTCAACTCCTGGAGCGTAAACCCGTAGATATAGCTGTCCATCGCGTTCCAGATATGGTCCGCCATCTCGTAGGAGAACCCCGCGTCGTGCAGACACCCGACCGTCGCATCGACATATCGCAGCATTCCCGGCCCCGCGTTGACGCGGGAGACGATCGCCCCCGTGGCCCAGCGATGCCGCAGCAGAACCCGGTGCGCGGAGTGCGCCCGCCGCCGCATCGCCTCTTTCCAGTCGGTAGAACGCGGAGGAAGCTCGATCTCGGTCACGACGCGATCCACGATCCCGTCGATGATTGCGTCCTTGTTGGCAACGTGGTTATAGAGCGACATAGCCTTGACCCCGAGTTCTGCGGCAAGGTTGCGCATGGAAAGTGTTTCGAGACCGTCTCGGTCTGCGATCCGCAGCGCAGTCTCGAGAACGCGGTCTCTGCTGAGGCGTGCGCGTTCACCATTCGACCTATCCGCTGCAGCGATAAATTTTCCTCTTGACATACTTACACTGTACGCTTACCTTACAGCGTAAGTCAAGTTTCGGGAGGACCACATGAAAAAAGTCTGCATCGTCGGAGCGTCGGGCAAACTCGGACGGTATATGGTACAGCACGCCCTCGATCGCGGATACGCGGTGGTCGGCGTCTGCCGGGAACAGAGCGTGGACAAGCTTGCCGATTTTGCCGACCGGATCAAAATTGTCCCGGGGCCGACCAACGATCGCGAAGTGATCCGCACCGCGGTCTCGGGGTGCGACGGGGTGCTGACGGTCCTCGTTCCGTGGGGTGTGCACGGATACGCGTCTGGAACCGCACGGGCCGTGCTGGATTACGCGGATCCGGAGGCGCGCCTCGTATTCTCCTGCGGCTGGCACATCACACGCGACGGGCAGGACGTATATTCCCGGTGGTTCCTCATGATGGTCGCGGTGATCGGGTGGATCGCGCGTCTCTTCCGCGCGGTTGATCTCCGCGACCAGGTTGAGGCGTGCCGGCGGATATTTGCCAGCCCGCGCCGCTGGACGGTCGTCCGCGGGAGCGATCTCGAAGAGGGCGAGAGCGAGGGGCTGCCGGTATGGAGTCATCACGTCGGTGATCCGGTCCTTGCGAGCAACATGACGCGACGCACCGATTTCGCGCTGTTTATGGTGGAGGCGCTGACCGATGACGCGCTTATCCACGAGACTCCAGCGATCGTCGGGCGGATGACATCCTCGGCACGGGCCCACCGGGGCGCGGCGGCCGACGCCGCGACAATCTGAGAGGCTGACCACGATGAATACAGACCAGTCAGACCAGACCGTGTCGGCGGTACCGATCGCCCCGGACGTCGGCGCGATCACCGCAGGCATCGGGCTCCTCGTCATGGCGGTGATCGCACCGCTTGCGGTGTTCGGCGTGATCGACCCGATCGTTGTCGCCGGTGACCCGATCGCCACCGCCGCCAACGTGACCGAGGGTATCACCAGACGTGGCAGGCTGCGCTTGTGCTGTTCGGAATCCACCTCGGAATCATCGGGGGACTCGCGTGGCGTTCCCGGTCCAGATCGCCACGTTCACGTTTGTCGGCGAGGTGCTCTTCATTTTCTGGCTGTTGACGGCGGGACGAAAACTTGGTGCCCCGCAAAACGTCCGCACGACGACGAATGGTGGCGCGGCTGGATCCAAGAAGTTTTCGGTGTGAATGCCCAGGACCGGAGATACGTCAAACGGTATCAGAAACCCGTCACCATCAGATCGACGGCCGCGATGAGTTCCGTCCGCTGCCTGCGAGCATCTCCAAGCCTGTTGCCGAGAACGTTCGACGATACGGCGGCCATTTCCGAAAAGACAGCGACCACGGACGTGTCACCCAACTCCAGCACGGGATGCAATCGAGACACTACCCACGGTTCAGCGCCGGTACCGCGACGAAGAGGGACAACAAGCCGAGTCGGCAGGTCGGACAGCAAATCTACCTGTATATCAAGGAGGTACGGGAAACGGGTCTGTGTCGATTTGTCCTCGTTCAGATAGATGTCGAATTGGGCCATCAGAAACTTCTGAGCCCATCGGAGAAGACACCGTGTTCGACACTCTCCCGTTTATATGTCCTGATAGCTTCGCGGTTTTCCTCGAGCCATTGCTCCGATGCCGCCTGCCGGAGCTTCTCACGAATAGCGACCTCCAGAAGAGAGGACAGCTTCATCCCGCGCGCTCGGGCCGCTTCAAAAAGGTCGCTATCTATACTCACATTGGTACGGCGTTTCGTGTGTTCTTTCATGTGTATAGAATATCACCCAGTCGATCGCGCTTCAACAGGTTTCTTCTTCGGGCCCCGTCCGTCGCGTGATCTGCTGCGGCCTGTATACACCCGATTAACCTCAGGTTTTTTGGAAATTTCCCTCACTGTGCTCCGAGACCGTTTGCAAGATCGTGGCAAAGAAGATGGACGCGTTGGATTCTGCGGAGCGGTTGGACGACCTGCAGATGCCACCTGGCAACCGACTCAAACGTCATTCGGAAGAAATCTTTCGCGAGGACGTTCTCGCACCGCTCGAAATAACGCAAACACATCGAACCGCTTCATCCCCCGCGATCGGACCGCCTCAAGAGGGTTCACGGGGCTGATTCAGTCGTGAAGCGGTACGACCACACCTCACCGATCGGCCGCCCGTTGAGCCAAAACTCAGGCTCCAGGGTGATCGTGTAGGTGGTCTCCGGACTCAGAGGTGCCAGATTGAGCGTGAGTTGTGTCGCCGGCCCCACGTACCACTGGAGGTGCGCCTCAAAGGGAACACGCGGATCTATCGATACCCGGGATAACGATCGCTCGGCGACTGGCGCCGTGAATGACAGGTATACGTCCGTGTCGACAGGGACACCGGTAGAACCGAGCGCCGGGGATGCGGTATCCAGGTAACGCCCCACATCCACCGGCGTTGCTTCAATCGCCGGTTGCTCCGGTTGCTCGTTTGTCTCAGATGGCGTGGTCGTGCAGGAGACGACCGAGAGCATAACGACCGAAACAAGTGTTGCGAGCGTTCCTGTCAGTCGAGTCATAGCCGGTCTCCCCGTTCCATATCGGTGTACCACTGGTCCTCCCCCAGTCTACCGCTCTGGATTTCGATTTCAATCCGTGACGGGCGGGGATGTGCAATGATACGAAAAGCTGTCTCAGCACGCAAGTCCGGTTCGTCAGGATCCTCGATACGACCCTGCAAGGCAACCGTCTGGTTTGTCCCGGCGCCCAAGAAGAGGCAAGCTTCCGACAATGGCAGGCGAATCGTCGGATTTGCCGAAAGCATCGCTCAAACCGGAAGCCGTGGCCCATATTGCTATTCCGTACCGCAACGCCTGGTTCATTCGTGTGTTCGGGCGCCGGGAAATCTCAGAACAGATTCGTTACCCCATACTCCGCAAAGACGGGATCCGACGACAGGACGGGAAGGTTGTTGTGATGCGCCTGGGCGATGATCAAGCGGTCAAAGGGATCCTTGTGAATCATCGGAAGGTCCAGCGTGACGGCGGCGCGTTGCCGGCTGTTCCAATGGAACGATCCGTACAAGCGGCTTGTTTCTCCGCGCAATGACGACCTCTTGCCTCGACAAAGCTTCCTCGGTCAACCGTGACAACGTCGCCTTGGCTTCGTGAATCGTTACCACATGCATACGTGACGACTATTATGACCATGTTGCATAGTCAAGATTTTGAACACGGACAACGCTTCCGAACTTTCTCAACCAGGCCGATTTCGACGTTGGCGCATATCTCGGCACATAGACCGCAGTCACCCGCGCATCGTCATAAAGACGCAGGCTTACGCCTGCGCGGCCATTACGTCGTGGAGACTTCCACCGTTCCGGACGTTGGTATATCCGAGCTGCTGCAGAATTCGCTGCCCATACGCTGAGCGCGCTCCGGAGGCGCAGTACAGGATGATCTCGCGGTTCTTGTCGCCGAGGTCGGCGACCCGGGCGGGAAGTTCGTCGAGGGATATGTTCACCGCACCGGGGTAGGCGCCCATCGAAAACTCCATCGGCGTCCGCACGTCGATCACCAGCGGTCCGTCTCCGGAGATCGCGTCGGTGTTCGCATCGGCGGTCGCGGCGGCGTCGATCCCAGCGGCGGTGATGCCGTGTTCCAGATCCTCGATCGATTTGGGCTCAACCGGCAGCAGGCCGACGCGGAGGTGCTCGTATCCGACCGCCCGGGCGTGACGCTCAAGCGAGATATATCCGCCGCTCAGGTTGTACACCGTCTCAAATCCGGCTCCTGCGAGCATCCGCAAAACAACGTGCCCCTTCTGTCCATCGTCGCTGATCAGCACGATCGGGTGTTCCCGTGGAATCTGGTCCAGGTTCTCTCGCAGCATATTCTGACTCAGGTTGTTGCTTCCCGCGAGGTTGGCCTTGCCAAAGCTGATCGGATCACGGAGATCGATCACGATCGGCTGCCGGTCGATGGCAAACGTCTCCAGATCCTGCGCAAGAATCGCCGGACTGAAACCTGACCGCTTGTTCTCCGCGGTGAAGGCGACCATATTCACCGGTCCGTTGGGGCTGTTGAACGGCGGTGCATACGCCAGGTCGAGCTCCTCAAGGTCCGCTACCGTCAGACCGCCGGCTATCGCCGTGGCGATCACATCAATACGCTTGTCGACACCGACGCGACCGCCGGCCTGGCCGCCGAGAATTGCTCCGGTCTCCCGATCGTAGATCACCATGAGACTGACCTTTTCCGAACCCGGGTAGTACGCGGTGTGGCTGGCTTTGTGGACGACCACTGCATCCGCGTCGAACCCCGCCTCCCGTGCCGCGGCCAGGCTGAGTCCCGTCGCCCCGGCGACCGCTCCAAAGAGCTTCACGACGGAGGTTCCCGATGCACCCCGGTATCGCCGCGCACCACCAAGGGCGTTTTCCGCGACGATGCGGCCCTGGCGATTGGCGGGGCCGGCAAGGGGCATCCGTACGGTCCGCCCCTGGATCGTGTGTGTGACCTCAACCATGTCACCTGCTGCAAAAATTCGCTCGTCGCTGGTCTGGAGCGTCTCGGAGACGCTGAGTCCGCCGGCGGTTCCGATCTCGAGTCCCGCATCCTGCGCAAGAGTCAGGGTGGGACGCACCCCGACCGAGAGCAGAACAAAGTCCGCGTCTACGGTGGTGCCGTCGCTTAGCGTGGCGGTCCCGTCGCCGATCGCGGTGAGGGACCGTCCGAGACGAAGGTCGACCCCGTAATCAAGGAGTTCCTTCTGCAGAAACCCGGCGAACTCGCCCTCGAGGTTGGGCATCACGTGCGGTGCCATCTCCACCAGTGCAACGTCCATGCCACGCTTCCGAAGGGCTTCCACCATCTCAAGCCCGATAAAACCACCGCCGACAACGACCGCGGATTCCGGGGCGCGTTCTTCGATGAACCGATCTATGTGGTCCATGTCGTCGAGTGTCCAGAGCTGAAACACGTGCTCGGAATCGGCGCCGGGAATCGGGGGCGCGATCGGCTTCCCGCCCTGCGCGAGAATCAGAGAATCGTAATCGTAAATGTGCTCCTCGCCGCTCGCGGTGTTCTGCGCAAAGACGCGCCGGTGCTCGCGATCGATCCGCAACGCCTGCGTGTTGGTGTGGACGTCCACGTTGTACTGGTCCCGAAACGTCTGCGGACTCGCGAGGATCAGTGAGGATCGGTGTTGGATATCGCCGCCGAGGTAGTACGGCAGACCGCAATTGGCGAAGGACACGTCGGACCCAGCCTCAAGGATCGTGATGTTTGCCGCACTGTTCAGGCGTCGCGCCCGGGCGGCTGCAGTTGCGCCGGCGGCAACGCCGCCAATGATCAATATATTCCGTATGCCATTCATATCGTTCTCCTGGTATGTATAATAATTTATATATAATGATATATCGTTATTCTGTCAAGGGGCGATAGGGATGAATTGAAGGCATCATACGCACGCAATTTGCATGATTTGCGTGCGTTACGTACACTGAAACTCTGATACAGAGATCTATCGATATTGCCGAACTACTGCGGCCGACCAGGGTGCTGATCCTGTACGGTCCGCGGCCTCAAACTTGTCGTCGGCAACAGGTTCCGATTGCCGCGAAAAACACGACGGGATTCCCCGGCTCCCGGCTGGAACGCTCGATGAAACCCGGCAGGTAACTGCTGGAGCAGAAGGAAGACCTGCGTGAACAGAAAGACGAGTGGACAGCAACAGGACATTGCACCGTATAGAAGAAGCTTCCTTAAGGACGTGTGAATCTGTTCTCTTGGCGCCTACGGCGGTCCGGAAACGCATATAGGCGTCTTTCTCAACCATATGGTCCACAAGAAGGGCTATCTCTCGGAAGAGGCACTCATTTAAATCCTGGCGCTGAACGGCTTCCTTCGTTTCATCGGGCCTGTTGCGGTGGGATTCATACTGTACGCGGCTACCCGAGCCGGGCATGTGGGTCTCGGTGCCCCTCCGACCGCCGTGGCGCTTCCTGGTGATCTTCGCTGTTGTCGCCGTCGGAGCGTTGGTGATGGCGACGCTTTCACCGGCGAGACCGATCCAACTCTTCGAGAGCTTCTACCGATACGGATACCTCGTTTTCGGCGGCGGCCAGGTCGTGGTCCCGATCATGCAAAGCGAACTCGTAGACCTCCGACATTTCATGACCAACCAGGAGTTTCTGACCGGCTACGGCCTGGTTCAAGGACTGCCGGGGCCCATGGTCAGTTTTGGGGCATCCTCCTCATTTTCTTCGTCTACCCCGTCTGGGAAGAACTGAAAGGTATTGGCGCCGTACGCCTCGCTCTCAGGGGCATTAACGCGGTCGCGGGGGGGGTGATCGCGGTCTCGGTGGTTGTCCTTGGCCTCTCTGCGGGGCTTTCAGTCCTCAACGTGGGCGTAATTCTCGTTACGGCGGCGTTGCTCTTCTTTACGAAGGTTCCCGCACCGCTGATTGTTCTGGCATTGCTCCTGACGGGAGTCCTGCTTCCACCGTTGTAATAAGCCGGCGCAACCCTCCGGTGGAGCAGCTCCTCGATCGCCGTTTTTGATACCCTGCAACTGGAAAATTGCTGTTCCGTTTGCGTGTATGTCAGCGTATAATCATGTACATGAACACGAAACGTCTCGCAGTTTTTGGAGCCGTCTTGCTGTTATCGGGATGGAACATCGCGGGCGCGCAGCCCGTACCAACGGATGCCTGGGGCATGGATGTTGATCGCTGGAGCTATGTATCCCACGGTTTCTATCCACTCGGGTGGTCACCGGACGGCCGCTTCGCCTACGCAACGTTCAGAAACTTTGACGATGCCACCGGACCGTTTATCCAGATCGATGTGGTCGTCCAGAACATGATAACCGACGGCGTGGTTGCTGAGACCTCCTTTTACGAAAGCCGGCCGCAACCACCTTCCTTTGAAGAGGCCTGGGAAGCCTACGGCGCGGAAGTGGTTGCCTTCATCGAAGGCAATGGGGTCGATCTCGCTTCGGCCAGGCTTCAAGAGTTTCCCTACCGCTGGGCATCCGGCGTCGCGGAGGCTGAACTCCGACCAGAGGAGTATGAAGAGATCCTGCCCGGTGAAGAAGATTTCGGGGTTATTGGTGCGTACGAGGTCTGGGTGCGCCGCGAGTCCGGTGCGGAGAAGCGAATCACCCGCGCGGAGTGGGACGGCAGCGTGGGCGGGTTTCTTGAGGTGAAAGTCGGCGGACATTTTCCGAGCCCCTACGAGGCGCGAACTGCCGTACTCATCGTCGAGACGATTCGTGGCTGGGAGGGGCCCCCGCACAATTTCCGCTACCGCGTATCAGGCGCCCATCTGGAGCGGGGGTTCTGAAACCGGGGGTGAGAACGCTCCCGTCGCCTGTCGTATTTCGTACACAGAAGGGGCGTCATAGTATTACCTTAGGGTACATGGCAAAATTCTGGACAAAACCAAGAATCGTCTTCTGTACCTGGGGCATTGTTGAGCTCATAGGCTGGGTCTGGACCCACTTCTGGCAGGCCCCTGGAATAAACTGGGTATGGCTCGTGCTAACAGTCATCGGACTCATTCCGATGTTCATGTACATGTCGTTCAAGGTACCGAAGCTTCGTAAGATTCTCCTCCTCTGGATCATCGTTGTTGGCTTCGGCATGATCGCCTCATTTGGGTCTTTTGGGTGGCCCGGTTTCGGGTGGCTCTCGCCAATCCGTCTCGGCGCCTTCTGGCTCGTGATCATGGGGATCGGATTCCTCCTGAACGCGCTCTGGTGGACTCCGACCACTTTTGTCGCCGGGGGGATTCTTCAACTCATAGCGGGTGTTGCGACGTGGACGGTCCCGACCCTCGTGACCTACCAGTTTCTGGTCGCCGCGGTTGTTGGTTCAGGGGCAATGTTCCTGCTCATGGTCAAGAAGGGGCCCAAATAGGCGCGCCCGCGTTCCGTATCCGCATTGCCGGGATTCGTGCCGGCCGTAACCACACGGCGGGTGACGCGAAAAGACCGGGAAACGCGAGAAAATAGTTGACTATGCAGGTATACAATATCTATCTTGCCACCATGAAAACAATAAGGATCGTCGTTATTAGTCTTTTGTTTGTCCTGCTGGCCGCTCTTCCTGCGATAGCTCAGGAGGTCATCGACGTTACTGATAGTAGTGCATCGGTGAAGGAAATAACCGTTGAAAACGACGGGCTGAGCTTCATTCCCGAGGAAATCCGCGTCAACGAAGGCGACCGTATTCGGCTGACCTTTCGAAATACCGGTGGTTTTCACGACTGGGTAATCGATGAATTTGACGCCGCTACCAGCCAGTACAGCGGTGGCACCTCCGAGACAATCGAGTTTGTCGCGGACGAGGCGGGTGAGTTCGAGTTCTACTGCAGCGTCGGAAACCACCGGGCTCGAGGCATGTGGGGAACCTTCATCGTCGAAGGATAACCGCTCGCGAGTTACATACCGGAGGCACCGGATTTCCGAACCACTACGGACTTCATTGGAAAGGCGCCCGGCGAAAGCCGGGCAGGAGCCCTTCAATATCAAGGAAGAACGGAAGCTCCCCGTAGGGAAACCCCTTCGCGAACGCGTCTTGCCTGTTCGGCTGCCCGCGAAGCCCGAGTGAGGCGGTCGAGTTACCGGCGTCGCGCCCCGCCAAGCCGATTGGCGAGCAAAGCCAGCGAGGTAGCGACAACCAGCAACACCGCTACCAGTCCGTAGGCGTTGAAGATCCCCACCTGGTCCGCAAATCCACCAAGCGTCAACGGTACGATCAGAATGGCCAATCCCGCTCCCAGGGATATCCGGGCGCTTGCGGCGTTTGCCTGCTCCGGCGCGGCACCCACGGTGGCGGACATCGCAAGGGGGAAGAGATTTGAGAAGCCCAGCCCCACCACAAACAGGCCTGCCACGTTCAACCAGGCTCGTCCGGCCAGCCAGAACACCGTCAGAAGCGTTGCCGCCGTCGCCTCGGGCAGCCCGACCGCGTTCTCCAGAAAGTCAGCTCCCCAGAAAACCAGGCACCACTCTGCGGCAACAACAGACACAACAACGAGCCAGTAGATTCAGAACAGACCTGTGGGCGTACGAGCCTCCGGTTCTTCGCCCGACAAACGTTGGTGGCCGGGTCCGGCAGACTCGGGAACCGGATCACGGCCGAATCGCAGCGCCAGTGCAATGGCACCAGTGGTCCCAGCATCGACTGCATATATGCGTAGTACGCGAGCATGCCATACGCCAGCCAGGTGAAGCGGTCCCGGGCAAGCGGATAGTGTACGGATGTGGTGACGGGTATTTTCCTGAGTATCAATGAGAGCTCACACATCGACAGATTGTGGGAGTAGAGCCCATGAGTGTCCTTCCTGTCAACGAGGGTCGGGAACGGCAAAACGGGTGACAAATTCTCCGTTCAGTGCGAAGGTTGGGTATGGACTCGATTGCTGCCACCGATGCTCTTGCCGCCCGCCTCACAGAAGGTCCTCCTGTTCTTATCGACGGCGGCACGGGAACGGAACTCGAACGGATGGGCGCGACGCTGCACAAAGATCTCTGGAGCGCGCGAGCAGCGCTCACGGACCCCGAAATTCTTCGTCAGGTACATAGTGCATATATCGACGCCGGCGCGGAGATCATCATCGCCAACACGTATTCCTGCAACTACCATTTGATGGTGAGTGCCGGCCTGCCCGGCGAGTTTGACGCGGCAAACCGCGAGGCTCTCAAGCTGGCCCTGGCCGCCCGGGACGCCGGGAAGACACAACCCCATCATCAGGAACGGCCGGTGTGGGTAGCCGGATCGATGTCCACGACAACCCTCACCACCGGCCTGGAACGATCGGTGATAGCAGAAGCAGGTGATCCCGGCGATGGCTACCGGGCTCAGGCTGAGATCATCGCGGATGTCGGTGTGGATCTGATCATGCTTGAGATGATGCGCGACGTCACCCAGACGCGGTTGTGTCTGGATGCCGCCATGGAAACTGCATTGCCGGTCTGGCTGGGATTCAGTGCCGACCGCGGCCCGCAGGGCGGGCTGTGCCTCTACGGTTCACAGACGCCGTTCAAAGAGGGCGTGGCGCGCGTACTCGACGGGGGTGGCACGCCGCAGGCGGTGGGCGTGATGCACAGCGATACTGAGCTCATACCCGAGGCGCTTCAGGCGCTTGGCGAGGTCTGGGACGGTCCCGTTTACGCGTACCCGCACCACGGCGTGTTCGAGATTCCCAATTGGCGTTTTGACAACACCCTCTCCCCCGACGAGTTCACAGCCGCCGCCATGGAGTGGGTGGCTCACGGCGCACGCGCCGTCGGGGGCTGCTGCGGTGTCCGCCCTGGCCACATCGCCGCACTGCGGAGTGCAATAGACCAGGCGTATCGATAGACTGCCGCCGGCTCACGGGCTGATGGAAGCGGAATCTGCTGCCGCCAGGTGGTCATGTGGTGTTTCACGGGAACTGTTCATTTGACAGATCTGCAGCACCTCGGCCTGTAGTTCCTCATCTTCGGCGATGACCGGATAATAGTCTGCACCGGTGGTGATTCTGATCTCGTCCATAAACCGGAGCGGTGTACCCTCCGGGGTGGTGGTGGGCGCGGGTTTCATGATTTCCAGCCGGTGGTTGATGTTCCGTCCCGTGATACCGCGATACTCCGGGGCCGTCGTTACCGGGAAATAGCGGTCCGCCATGAACTCCGGCGCCTTCAGAAAGAGACTTTGCAGGCGTCCCAGAATACGGAAGGAGAGGCTGAACTTCCGGACCGTTTCCCGGGAAAGCTTTGCCCCGTTGACCTGCAGGTAATTTACCGCGATTCCGTCGGGCCGGAACTCTTCCGCGATTACTCGAGTGAGCATCAGCAGCGCCATCTTTGAGCGGCAGTACCGCCGGTACACGCTGGACCTCTCGGGACCGGTCCGTTCCACCGTGAGCCCCGGCTTCAACGGGCCACTTCCCTCGACCGCGGCGCTGCGTTCTGCCGGGCTCCCCTGCAGATCCGAAAGGTCCATCGTCATTTTCGGACTGAAGAAGTGCTTGATGATGTTGCTGCCGACGTTGAGAACCCGAGGGTCATCCGCGCGGCGCAGGTGTTCCCGGAGAAGGGAGGTCAGCAGGTAGGGACCGACGACGTTGGTTGCAAAGGCGATCTCAATGCCGTCCCGGTTCAACCGGTAGGACTCACCGTGGTTGAAGTAGGCGGCGTTGTGGATAAGAATATCCAGCCGGGGATACCGCGCTGCGAAACTCTCTGCGAAGGCGGCAATTGACTCCCGGGAGGACGTGTCCAGCTCCATCAGATCTATCGTCGCCATACCGGTCCGCCGGGCAATGTCCTCCCGGACCGGCGCCGCCCGTTCGGTACTTCTGCACGCCATGACGACCTGGTACCCCTCGCCGGCAAAGCGTTCCGTTGCTGCCTTGCCGATACCCGAGTTGGCGCCGGTGATAATGACGATCCGCGGTTCCTGATTCATGAGTTCTCCTCCCTTGTGCGCCGGAGTTCGGCGGCTATAAAGTCTTCAGCGGCACGTTCCATAATGCCCGTGAGTTCGGTTTCGGTTGTATCCTGCGGAAGCTGCCCCGTCGAGGTCATGACGGTAAGCCCTGTCTGGAACACCTGCATCCTGAACAGGAGCTCCCGGCGCTGATCAGGCGACAGCTCTGCCAGGTCGGGATCGGCTTCCATGCGTCCCGCCAGGCTATCGTCCATTCGGGAACGATACGCTCCAAGGTAGCGATTGGGGCGCAGGGTGAGATCCCGGGATATAACCGGGTACCGCCGGGCAAAGCGAATGCTTGCAAGCCCGATATCCCGGAAGGGCCGCCCCGTTCCGGTCTCTTCCAGAATTTCGCGACTGATGTGGACGATCCTGTCCACAACAGCATCCCGTACTCCTTCCAGATCACTGAAGTTGACGTAGACCGGCGCGACGGAACTGCCGAGTTCGGCAGCAATCTTCCTGACGGTAATGCCGTCCATACCGTCCCGGCAGGCGATGCGGAACGCCGCTTCGATAATCTGGTCTTTGCTGAACTGCGTCTTTGGCGCCATGGCCGCGCCTCCTCCGAAAATCAAGTGTTATATAACTAATGTTACATAACACTTGTCATGTGTCAACAGGGGGAATGGAATATCGCACCGATGGATCGGTGCGCTCGTCGTTCCGGCTTACCCTGTTCTGCTTGCCCGTACTGCCCGCGTATCGCGATATTGGCAGAATGCGACGTTTACTCGATAGTCTTCCGTGGCCATCGTTGCTTCTGTTCGCGGCTGTCCTCGCGATCCTGCCGTTACAGCCCGAACCACATCTGGTGCAAAAAGCGCGGTGGTTGATCGAAGCCCGGCCCTTCGCACTTATCGACATCTTCGATGTGGTGATGCACCTGTCCGGTATCATCCTGGTTGTACTCAAACTGGCGTTTCGGAACCGCCGGACTGCGCAGTGACGGTTCAGTCCTCAAGGGCACCATCGAAAACAAACGAGATTTCAGACTCGGCTACATCCTGGCACTCCTCGTCTGGGGCTCCATCGTTACCGGCGGGAGCTTCATGGAAGTGCCGCCTCTCCCCTTTGACGCTGCGGCCCTCGCCGCCGGACCGATCGTGCTGTTCTGGCACACGGCGGGGGTCATGTTGATCGGCATGGCGCTCTACCTGTATCACTATTTCAAACCGGTTACCTTCCCCTTCCAGGGATCACATCGTTTTGATTTAGCGATATACTGACTGACATGCGGGTCGTTTACGATTTCGGCGTGGGCAGTGCGTCACCCCATCGCACGCCCACACCGGCCGGCACATCAGCAAACCACCACGCCGCGCAAGGCACCGCATCGGCTCCTCGCAAAGAGTCGGTGATCGTCATTTCCCTGGGTTCCGATGATCAAGCGATCCGGCGGAGCTCACAGGATTACGAGGTGGTTCTTTCGCCGGAAGCACGGCTTCGCGACGGTGAGGTGCGCCACCATGAGCGTTCACACGCGCGCACTCTCGGCCCCTATGCTACCACTCCGGTCATGTACGATACCGCTCGCGGGCCGGAGGGAGAAGTGGTAGCCACCGGCGGCCGAATCGGGGTTGACCTCGACCCCGTACCAGGGGACCCGTCAGCCACCCTCAAGAAGGCACGCGTGGTACTGAACGCGGCCCACGCCCCCGGTTCTCCCTCCGCTGCGGATATGCGCGTCGCCGCGGAGGCGTACCGCCTTGCCCAACAGGCCCAGGACGAAATCGACGGCCGCTCCGCCTCAAGAGTGGCCGAATTGCGCCCAGAGGAGTGATACCGTATGGCCAGTGTCGTACTCACCTGGGTTGGGCCGGCGGAGCCATGGTACGCCGACGGGGCGCTGCAAGCGGCCTCCAGTGGCTCATAGTCGACGCAAAAAACGTTTGTGCCGGTTTGAGCGTATCAGCGGGTCGGATGTCCCAATACGCTACATCCCACACGTTTGTGGTCGCCGATTACCTCCCCACGACTTGCCAGAGATTATCCGTAGCCTGGATCGATAAAACTACGCCCCAAAGTCTCTGAGGATGCCATCCACTGAAAGGTCTTCGTCAACCACAGGCCAGTGCAGTCCGTAACCTGCGGGGCTGATCACGATCGACTCCCGTGCAACCCGGGGGCTTTGGCGAGACGCTCTGAAAGCATCTTCCATTCGGCAGAAATGGTTCAACAACGTCCGTCGTATGAACCGGAGATCGGCAGGGGATATGTTGTGACTGAACGCAGCGGGCACGTCATAACGGTCCTGTAGCCACCAAGATCTCCTGCCCAATATGTTACTGCCGAAAAATCGCCGTATTCAACGGTACCGAAGAAACTCAACCACTCCGGATTTCTCGAGCCCCTTCGGGGCGACACCTTGGGCGCATTTCTTACTTACCCCAAAGACCGGGAGAGCTGGATCTTCGGTCAGTATTGGTACAACGATTCCAAACCATCCCGAGGATATTCCCGAAGGTTTAGTTCGCGCCATTCTCAAACAAGCTGACGTCCTGCACCGAGACTATCGTCTATGTGGAACGCGGCGATGGGCAGTTTCGAGCTCCTGCCTGATGCCGGAGGTGTTTGCGACTCGTGGTGTTCCGTACCTCAACGTCTGGCGATAATCTGAAACGGCGAAGGAACGAGTTCCATGACCAGTTCGGCAAGACCCATTCGGACACAGGGACTTCGAGGGTTAACTAAATCCCCAGCGCCCCTCGTACGTCAGTCAGCGATCGGGTCGCGGCATCGGACTCTTGACTCTTCGCCTCCCGCAATTCCCGTAGATCATCGTAGTCATTCAGAGTTTCCGCGATCCGTTCATACTCCTCGTACGGCAGGATTACGAACTCTTTCTTTCCGTCTTTTTCGAGTACCTGGGGATGCAGTTCCATAGACCCTCCTATCACCGGTATGCCTCTCGTCGATGTACTATCCGATATACGACCACGCAGTCGGGTTCGACAATCTCAAACAAGACTCGGTACGTGCCGACTCGCAACCTGTACTCCGGCGTGTGATTCGTTAACTTTTTCACGTCGCCTCGCAAACCATCCCGAAGGCCTTCCAATGAATTGGCAATTTTTGTTGCCTGATCCGTATTTATCCTACGGAGATCCTTAATCGCTCGAGGTTTGATCTCGACGTCATACTTCACGATTCAAATCTACCCTAGACCCGGAATTATTGCGAAGGCTCCTTTCGAGGAGCACGACTATTCAGAGGGACCTTAAGGAGCGCTTCGTCTATACGATCCAGGAGTCGTACTTCTGCCCGGAAATCGGGACCGGCGCCCCACTTGTTTGTGGTCACCGATTACCTTCCCCTTCCAACGGTCGATGATTGATCCGGTAGAATACCTGAAACGACGAAGAAACGAATTCCAGGACCGGTTCGGCATTGAGACGATTCGTATTTTCGGAAGCCGGGCACGAGGGGCCCATTCGGGAGATTACCGGGGGAGGAAATTCCTTAAACCGGTTGAAAATTCTGTCTTGACGTTTGGGCGCAGTTCACATTGCATCGCTGGTTGGGGACGGCGGCTACCGGTGCGTTTGCGCTTTCCCGGTTGACGCAGCGGACGCGTGTTCCTCGTGGTCGAGGTGTCTACGCAGGATTGGCGAGCAAATAGATCAAAAATTAGCACTCCTGGAATTTTTTGATTGACGGCAGGCCAAACCAACACTAGAATCTCGATAACACTTATGTTCTACGTAAACGAACGACCCGTCGCGTTACCGGTGTTACTCCGTCTCCGGGTAGTATAGGGAGGCATCCTTGAAGGAAAAGCGAGGAAAACCGCGGAGTCTCAGGAACGCGCTGGCGCAGGGATCGGGATTTGAACTGGGTCTGCGAACCCTGTTTCCCTTTCTTGGCGTGCTTGTCGCGCTGGTTATCAGTGCAGTTGTACTCCTCATACTGCGGGTTAACCCGCTCACCGCCTATGGCGCCATGTTTCGCGGTGCGTTTGGCTCGAGCAGTGGTTGGTACCAGAGTCTGGTCAAGGCAACCCCGTTATTGCTGGTTGGTCTCGGTATCTGTATCGCCTTCAAGGCGAGCGTGATCAATATCGGCGGTGAGGGCCAGATCATCATGGGAGCTCTGGCCGGTACGGTAGTGGCGTTCTCCATGCCGGAGGCGCCCGGCATCATTCTTGTTCCCGTGTGTATGGCAGCCGGTTTTCTTGCGGGGGCGTTCTGGGGCTTTATACCGGGTTACCTGAAGGCGCGTTACAAGGTGAATGAGATTCTCAGTACGATTATGATGAATCATATCGCGCTGCAGTTCATGAACTTTCTTCTTTCCGGTCCCCTGATGGATCCGGAAGCACGCAGCGCGGGGACATTTCTCGCGCAGACCGCGCGCTTGCCGGAAAATTCCTGGTTAAGCCGCATCGTTCCTCAGACCCTGATGCACTCCGGTGTGTACGTTGCGCTTCTCATGGCGATCGTTGTGTACGTCTTTTTGTGGCGCACTACGATCGGCTTCGAAATTCGTGCGGTTGGTCTTAATCCGCAGGCGTCGCTCTATTCCGCAATCAACGTGCGCGTAAACCAGGCGCTGTCGATGACACTGGCAGGGGGACTCGCCGGCCTGGCGGGGATCATCGAGATTCTGGGTGTTCACCGGCGCATCCTCGAGGGTTTTACCGGTGGGTTCGGTTTCACGGGAATCGTGGCCGCCCTGCTCGGCAGTCTGCATCCCCTGGGATTGATTCCCGCGTCCATCCTCTTCGGGGGACTTCTGGTGGGCGCCAATACGATGCAACGCGCCGTACAGGTGCCCTCCGCTCTGATTCAGGCGATTCTCGGCCTCGTGGTGCTGTTTGTCTCGGGATCCACACTGGGCATCCAACAGATCATCAAGAAACGTCGGATCGGGTTGACCGCAGCGTTAAAGGATGACCACGCATGAGAGACATCTTTACCTTCGACGTTCTTGGAGGAGTCCTCCGAACGATGCTGAGTCTCGCCACGCCATTTCTCTACGCCTCTCTGGGGGAGACGTTTTCCCAGCTTTCCGGCGTCGTAAACCTTGGCGTTGACGGTATTATGCTCCTGAGTGCGTTTTTTGCGTTTTATACCGTTCTGCTGACCGGTAATATCTGGCTTGGTCTCATTGTCGCGATTCTTGTCGGCTTGCTTATGGGGTTGCTGATGTCCGTTGTCAGCGTCACCTTTAAAGCGCAACAGGGTATCAGCGGTATCGGTCTGCAGATTTTCGGGCTTGGCCTCTCCAGCCTGCTTTTTAAGGCGCTGGTGGGGACGGTCCAGACGGTATCAGGATTTCGGCGGGTCAGGATTCCGCTGCTTGCGGATATTCCGTTCTTTGGTCCGATCCTGTTTGAAAATACACTGCTGGTATACGGCGCGTTTCTTCTGGTTCCCGTTTCCTGGCTTATACTGGAAAAGACCACCCTCGGTCTCAAGATCAAGGCGGTGGGCCAGAACCCGGGGGCGGCGGATTCCGTGGGTATCAGCGTGAATAAGATCCGGTATTTGAGCGTGTGTATCGGGGCGGCGCTTGCCGGCGTTGCGGGAGCTTCCATCTCAATTTCGATTTCCAACCTGTTCCAGGACAATATTACCGCGGGTCAGGGTTTTATCGCGGTTGCGCTGGTGTATTTTGGCGGTTGGAGTCCGATCGGCGTGATGGGAGGCGCCCTGTTATTCAGTTTTGCCAACTCCGCCCAAATCTGGCTTCAGGTGCTGGGGGTCGATATTCCAGCCAGTCTGGCGGTCATGATTCCGTACATACTGACGATCGTCGTGCTGACGGTCAGCGTCAATCGCGGAAAGCAGCCCGCGGCGCTGAACAAACAGTTTTTCCGAGGTGAGAATTGAGAAGAATCCGGCAACGCGGGAGACGACCGGAACTACAGATGGTTTCTAAGGATCGTTGATCCTGAATATAGCGTGACCGCCACGCGGTCACGCCCGCTTCCAAAAGGAGTTCTCGGATGAAAAGAAGCAGAATCGTAGTTGCTGTCGTTCTCATGGTTGGTCTCGTCGGTGTGGTATTTGCCGGCGGAAGTCAGGAAGCCGCACCCGCGAATGATGGTGCGCTGCGCATCGCCGTTGTCATGCCCAGCGCAACCAACGATGTGGCGTTCAGCCAGTCGATGTGGGGCGCGCTCATGACGATCCAGGAAGAGATGGGCGGAGAATCCGCGTTGCAGCTGGCATATTCGGAAAACATGTTCGTAGTTCCCGATGCAGCCGCCGCGATCCGGGATTACGCGAGTCAGGGATACGATATCGTGATCGGACACGGGTCCCAGTACGGTTCTTCTATCCAGGAAATTGCTCCGGACTTTCCCGATACCGTCTTTGCATGGGGTACCGATGTGAATACCTACGGGTTGTCCAACGTGTACGCCTACACCGCCGCGGCGGAACAGGGCGGATACGTGAACGGGGTCCTGGCCGCGATGATGACGCGCAGTGGTCAGGTGGGCGTGACCGGTCCCGTTGAAGTTGGTGATGCAAAAACCTACATAGACGGATTCGTCAACGGCGTAAACTCGACGCGACCGGACGTGGGTGTCTCCCAGTCGTGGACGCAGAGCTTTTCCGACGTCGCAGCGATGACCGCCGCGGCGAGCACGCATATCGCCAACGGTGCGGACGCGCTTACCGGCTCCTCCCAGTCCGTTGTCGGGTCCATCGGAGCAGCGCAGGAGAGCGGCGGGGTCTACTGGTTTGGAACGCAGGCGGACCAGACCGATCTTGCCCCTGAGCTGGTCGTGGCCTCCCAGGTCTACGACTGGACGGGCATGCTGCGCGAAATTATCGCCAATCGTGAGACAGGTGAGCTTGGTGGTCAGGCCTACGTTTTGACCTTTGCCAACGACGGACTGAAAATGGCGTTTAATCCGCAGGTCGATATTCCCGCGGACGCAATGGAAGCTGCCGAGGCGGCGATAGAAGGGATCAAGAGCGGAGAGATCCAGGCGCAGCCGTAGTCGGCTACCGGGTATCACGGTGGGGAGGTTTATCGGGATACACCCGATAAACCTCCTGCACGCTGTCTGGAGGAGACGTCGATGAAAAACCCTGTGAAGCAGGTAACCGTTTCGCACGTTGAGATGAAGGGGATAGTGAAAGCGTTTCCCGGTGTTCTTGCGTGCAATCACATAGACTTTGACGTCAAAGGCGGCGAGGTTCACTCTTTGTTGGGCGAGAACGGTGCAGGCAAGAGCACCCTCATGAAGATGTTGTACGGCATGCTCCGTCCCGATGAGGGTACGATCTGCATTGACGGGCGCGACCTCTCGTTTCATTCACCCGCCGATGCGATACGGGCGGGTATCGGGATGATCCATCAGCATTTCATGCTCGTTCCCACGATGACGGTGGCGCAGAACGTTGCCCTCGGACAGCCCTCCAGCAGAGGCGCTTTTCTCGATCTGGATGTTGTATCGGAGCGGATCCGGGCGCTCTCGGAGGAGTATTGCCTGCGAGTGGACCCGGATGATCTTGTAGCCCATCTTTCGGTGGGTGAACAGCAACGGGTTGAGATCATCAAGGCGCTCTATCTCGGCGCGAGTATCATTATTCTGGACGAACCAACGGCGGTTTTGACGCCACAGGAGGTAGATGACCTGTTTGGGGTTCTTCGCAACCTTGTTGCCGAGGGACACGGGCTGGTATTTATCTCGCATAAACTGCACGAGGTGACCTCCCTGAGCACCCGCGTCTCCGTGCTGCGCGACGGTCATTTCATGGGGACCAGGGATGCCGACTGTCTCGACCGCGACGAACTGGTGCGGATGATGGTCGGTCGTGAACTGAAGGAGATCGTGCCCCGCGAATCCTCCGCCGGTGAGGAAAAACTGACCGTTCACGACCTCCACGTGTACGGCGATCGGGGGACGGAGGTTGTCGCGGGCGTGTCATTTGATCTTCACGCCGGCGAGATTCTCGGTATTGCCGGTGTCGCGGGAAACGGTCAACGGGAGCTTGCGGAGGCGTTGATCGGCGTCCGGCCGGTAACCGCCGGCAAAATCGTTCTTGACGGTATTGAAATTACCGACGAAAAACTGAACAAACGCATAGATCATGGCGTGGCGATGATCCCCGAGGAGCGCATGCAGGATGGTGCGATAAAGGACTTTACCGTGCAGGAGAACGTGTTCCTCCACGATCACGCCGATGCGGCGTTTCGGTCCGGTATTTTTCTCCGGTTCCGGAAGATGGAAGCCCATGCGCGGCGCCTGGTGGAGGATTTCAAGGTAAAAACGCCGAGCCTGGAAACGCCGATACGGAATCTCTCGGGTGGCAATATTCAGAAGGTTATTATGGCGCGGGAACTCTCCCGCAAGCCGCGCGTGCTGATCGCAAGCCAGCCTACCCGGGGAGTTGATATCGGAGCCTCGGAGTACATCCGCGAGCGTCTGCTGGTCCAGCGCGATAACGGAACGGCGATACTCCTTATTTCCGAGGACCTGGATGAGCTGTTCAGTCTCTCCGACCGGATCGCGGTTATGTACGAAGGCCGGATTATGGCGATCTCCAAACGCGACGAGACAACGGTTCAGTACCTCGGTCTTCTGATGGCCGGGCTCACACCTCCCGAGGAAGCAGTACCGGTTGGTCCGGGCTGCGAGTAGCCGACGCCCTTACGGGACGATGTGCGTTCCCGCGTCTCCCGCCACCGCGCGGGAGAGATTTGGCGGATTGGTGATGACCGCCTCTTTTCCGGTAGCCTGGACAAACGCGACCGCCGCTTCAATCTTGGGCAGCATGCTTCCCGGCGCAAAGTGTCCCGCCCGGATGTACTCCTCGGCTTCGGCTATCGTCACCGTCTCAAGCGCCTTCTGATCCGGTGTTCCAAAATTCAGGTAAACTTTCTCGACGGCGGTTGAAATGATGAAGCGGTCCGCGTTGAGTTGGCGGGCGAGGAGACTGGCGGCCAGGTCCTTGTCTATCACCGCCTCAATCCCGGTACAGGTGCCGTCGGTGTTCTGTATGACGGGGATTCCACCACCACCGGCAGCGACGGCAACGGTACCGGAGGTTACCAGCGTGCGGATCACATCCAGCTCCATTATCTCGCGGGGAATCGGTGACGGCACCACGCGGCGCCATCCCCGGCCGGCATCTTCCACGACAGACCATCCGTCGGTGTTCCGGTGTTCCTCAGCTTCCTCTGCTTCCATAAAACTGCCGATCGGCTTGGACGGGTTTTTAAACGACGGGTCGTCCTTATCCACGATGACCTCAGTTACGACGGTACAGACGGACCGGGCGGTGCCTGCCTCGACGAGGGCGTTTCTCAACGCGGTCTGAATACCATACCCCAACGCTCCCTGGGTATCGGCTACGCACGAGTCCAGAGGGACCATGTGCAGAAAGGGTTTGGCTATCTCGGCGCGACGGAGGATAAAGCCGACTTGAGGTCCGTTTCCATGGACGATCGCCAGGTTGTGCCCTTCTTTCAGTAACGGGACCAGATGAAGCGCGGTCTCATACGCGGCCTCGTATTGCGCCGGTACCGTTACGTTTTTTGGATCCAGAATGAGCGAGTTTCCGCCAATTGCCAGTACGATTGTTTCCTTCACCATGTTTCCTCCACCTTGATGTATTATAGACCGCTGCCGGTAACCCGCTCCGGGGTAATCGGCAGCGTATCAATCTCCGTACCCAGAATCGAGGCGAGCGCGTTGGCGATCGCCGGTGCCACCGGGTTGAGGGGTACCTCGCCGAGCCCCTTTGCGCCGTAGGGCCCGTCGCGATCGGCTATCTCTATTACGCTGCTGGCAATAGTCGGCGAGACATCCGCCTTTGGTACACCCAGTTTTGCAAACGTGTCGGTTACGATCCGGTCGTCCTCGTGGATGTACTGCTCCGAGAGGCCGTAGCCGAGGCCCATCACCACACCACCCTCAATCTGGCCTCTGATGTTTTGCAGGTGGATCGCCGTTCCCGCATCGGCGGCGGCGATCACGCGTTCAACGCGGACAGCGCCGCTCCGTCGATTAACCGCGGTTACTACCGCGTGGGTAGCGTAACAGAACGCGAAGTGGATGTTTCCATCCGCGCCGGGGCCATCCCCGTATGCGAGGGGGATCGTTTCCGGAGAGGTGTAGACCACCCGTTCCCGCGCGGGCAGCGGGGCGTCCGGCAGCCGCGCGGCGAGTTTCTCCGCCGCCAGACGCACCGCGTTGCCGGTGACGTAGGTCTGCCGGCTGGCGGTGGTCATGCCGCCGTCGGGACACTGGGCGGTGTCACTGGAGATGACCCGGACACGGTCGTAGTTGACGTGAAGCGCCCGGGCGGCAATCTGGGCAAAGACGGTGTCCGATCCCTGTCCCATATCGGTTGCGCCCACGCGAACGAGAACGGTTCCCTCGGGCGTCAACTCCACTTCCGCGCCGGCGGCGTCGGGCAGGCCCTTGCCGAGGCCCACGTTTTTGTAGGAGCTGGCGATTCCGATGGCGCGTTCCCATCCCGGCTCCAGGGGAGCTGCCAGAAGCGCATCCCGCTCCTCGTTCAGTGTGCGTTCTACGGCGTCGAGGGTGGCGATATACCCGGTGCCGTCCACCCGGAGCAGCTGCCCGGTGATCGTCCGTTTTCCCGCTTCCAGTCCGTTTTTCCGGCGCAGTTCCAGCGGGTCGATTCCCAGTTTACGCGCGATCTTGTCCATCTGTCGCTCCGCGGCAAACGCCACCTGGGTGCTTCCAAAACCGCGAAACGCGCCGGAGGGATTGGTGGTCGTATAGACGCCGTATCCTTCCGCCTGGACGTTGGGTATCGCGTAGGGCCCTGCCGCGCACACAACCGTGCGGAAGACCACCGGCCTGGTGAGCGAGAGGTACGCTCCGGCGTCGCAGACGGCGCGAGAACGTACACCGATCAACGTCCCGTCGGAACGGACGGCGTGGCTCATCCGGATCACCGCGCCGTGGCGCTTTGTGCTGATGCGGATCGATTCGCGGCGGTTGAGGGTGATCTTTACGGGACGTCCGGTGCGGACGGCGGCGAGGGCCGCCTGGATGTGCACGGTGGGCTCCTCTTTGCCGCCAAAACCACCACCGGGCATCGTCTGCACCACCCGCACCTGCTCCACCGGCAGATCAAGAGAAGCAGCTATCATATCCCGAAAGGAAAATGCACCCTGGGTTGCTGCGTACACGGTCACGGTGTAGCCGTTCTCACCCGGGACTGCCAGGCAGGATTCCGGCTCAAGGTACGCGTGTTCGATCGGGGGTACGTGGTACTCACCCTCGATTACAAGATCAGCCTCCGCAAACGCTGCGTCCGGGTCTCCGCGGGTGAAGCCGATGTGCTCCGCGATGTTTCCATCCGGGTGAATCAGCGGCGCGTCGGGGCGCATGTTCTCCGCCGGATCCCGAAGTGGCTCCAACCGCCGGTACTGCACGGATACGCGGTCCAGCGCCACACGCGCGGCATCCTCTGTATCCGCCACGGCGCAGGCGATCACCTCGCCGAGATACCGTGCACGCTCGCCGGCAAACACCTGCTGGTGTGGAATTTGCAGCCCGAATCCGTTTCGCCCGGGAATATCCTGCGCGGTGAGTACGAGGTGGACCCCCTCCTCCCGGGAACACGCGGAGGTATCGATTGCAAGCACGTCCGCATAGGTGTGTTCCGAGAAAAGAAACGCCCCGTAGAGCATGTCCGGTCGGGAGAGGTCATCCGCGTAGGAGAGGGTGCCGGTCACCTTCTCGCAGCCCTCCAGGCGGGGAACCGGCGCGTCCGGCGGGGGCTCCAGGGCGGTAGCGTCTCCCGCCTGCGCCCGGGCTGCACGGTGGACCGCATCCACAATTGACTGATAGCCGGTACACCGGCAGAGGTTGCCCCGCAGCGCGGTGCGTATCTCGGAATCAGTCGGGTCCGGGGTACGTGCGAGGAGGCTTTTTACCGTCATTATTACACCGGGGGTGCAGAACCCGCATTGCACCGCCCCGGCGACAAGCATTGCCTGCTGAATCGGATGGAGCGGAGGTCGGGGGTCCTGTGTGGGCGGGGCCAGCGATTCCACCGTCTCCACAGTTTTGCCGTCCAGCGCTTCCGCACGTATCGTGCACGCCTTACGCGGTTTCCCGTCCACCAGGACGGTACAACTGCCACACTGGCCCACGCCGCACCCGTTCTTCGCTCCTCTGAGGCCCAGGTCGTCCCGCAGAATCGTCAGCAGTGTGCGCCGGGGTTCCCGGTCCACATGAACGGGATTTCCGTTGACGGTAAACGTGAGCGACGGGTGCGGATCGTTATTCTGCATCTCTACCTCCGGTACAGTGCGCCGGGAGTCAGCAGGGCGTATTGTCCGCTTTTTCCGGAATCGCTTTTGCAGGAACCATCGAACGGTTCGTCTTTGACAGTTCAGCTTCCGAGGTTGGTGGAGCATCAACCACCGACGGCTTCACGGCCAATCAATATCAAGACGACACCTGTCGCACAAAGGCGGCGGCCCGTCAAAATCGTGCTCGCTTTCCCTCGCCTTTATAATACACCAGAGTTTGTAATATCGAAAGAACGGAAACCGGCAGGTGTAGCCACGAGGAGCACAGTACGAGGGAGCAGCCGATTGCTCATGGGGTGCTTATAAACCGATTACGCGGATGACGGGACGGAGCAGGATCGGTCACCGACGTCCTGATGCCGGACCGGAATGATGCCGAAACGGGGCTGATTCCGGCCCCACACACCGATCTTTTCCGTAAGCTACTCCCAATCGCCTCGGATGTTGTCCTCACCGTCCCGGACCGGTGTGAGCGTTTGGGTGCATTCGTAGAGCGATCCATCACAACGACGGTTGGTGATCGCCTCCCGCCACACTTCCCCGGAGAGGAGCGTCGTCCACATGCGGGCGTAGTACTCTTTTGAGGTCAACCCGGAGGCAAAGAGGGATGGGCGATCACCGACAAGCTGGTCCTGAGAAGAATCGAACATCGCGTAAATCTGGTGTCTTTTTCCATCGGCGTTAAACCGTCGGAAAGCGGGGAGTTGCGAGACAAGCTTATAGACGTCTCTTGCACCCGCTCAATTATGACTATATACTAGTCATATGAAGACTATCGGCGTCGCCGAACTGAAGGCACATTTGAGTCGTGAGCTGCGGCGGGTCACCGCGGGAGAGTTTATCATCGTCACCGACCACTCCCGGGCGGTCGCTGTGCTGGGCCCGCTCCCAACCGGTTTAACGGTGGTTCGTCCTGCCGCAGGCCCGCTTGTTCTTCCCGATGTTTCCCCGTTGATCTTGTCAGACCCGATGGACCACCTTGCCGCCGAGCGGGGAGAAAGATGACCGCCTATCTGGACTCCTCCGTGGCGTTACGGTACATCCTCGCCGGAGAGATAACGATCCGGCACGTCCTGGAGTATCCCCGCGTCATCTCAAGCGAGCTGCTGGAGATCGAGTGCAAGCGGGTCATTCACCGGGTACGAATGCAGAACGAATTAAACGACGATGGCGTGGTGGAAGCGTACCGCAGGCTGGAGCAGGTGCTGGCGGGCATCGATCTGGTGGAGCTCTCCACGGAGGTTAAGCTTCGTGCCGCGGAAAGCTTCCCGGTCGTGATTGGAACGCTCGATGCGTTCCATATTGCCACCGCCCTTCTGTGGGCCCGGGACCCCGGCGGCGAGGCGGGTAGTGTTGAAAGTGTCCACATCTTCTCTCATGATACCGCGCTGAACGCCTGCGCGCGGGCGGTGGGCCTGGGCGTGCGACTGGCATGAGTCTCGTACGGAGGCAGTCGTGATCACACTTCGATCGAGAGTGCAACGGCCAGAGCTCTATTCAATTCGGCCTCCTTCGCAAGACCGAGAGAACCAACGAAATTGGTCAGAGCTGACTTCGGCAAGCTCACGAGATTATCACAATGTATGGCGCTATCGTGTTTCAGCCCTTCCCCGACACCAACTGTTACCTGAGTGTCCAAACCAACGATCGCAGAAAAGACCGGAGCGCACATAACAGTAGCGTAATTCGAGTCAATGAGGATTTGTCGACTTACAACAACGAACGCCCGGCGTTTTTTCGGATCGTCGGAGAACGGTTTCTTGACGAGATAGATATCTCCCCGTTTCATGACGGGTCTTGAAAATCCAGTACATCCAACGCGTCTTCATTCAAAGCAGCGGCGTTTTGATTGATTTTCTCGAATTCGCGCTTCTCACGCTCAAGGCGCCGACGGTTTCGAAGATATTGCCACGTTGCCTCTTCAACGAGAACTGAGCGGTTTTTAATGCTCTTTTCCTGGTCGATCGCTGCAAGCAGCTCTTCAGATAATGTGACGGAAGTCTTGACTTTCATACCACTATCATACCACCACAGGGAAAGGGACGGCAAACGTTTTCTCGTCAACGGAATACGGTGTGGTCTGTCCACTAACGAGCAAGTACAAGCATACTGAAAGTAAAATATACTTGACTTTCAGTAATCAATACATCACTATATGTAAAGTATACTTTATACGGAGGATATATGTCGTATCAAGAACAGCGCAATACTCGTAATTATCGCTGCGCTGGTGGCGGTCGTGCGCGGAACGAGTCCCGTCGGGATGCTTCTCTGGATCGCCGGAGCGGGCGTTTTCTCCGAGGTGATCAGCGAGACCACCCGCATCGTCTTCTACCGGAGGGGTTTCTGAGTGAGCCCGTCGCCGATACGTAACCGCGTGCGTGAACTACGTTTTCACGCGGCCGAGATGACACAGGCGCAACTTGCCCAGCACGTCGGGGTTACCCGCCAGACGATCGTTGCCATCGAGAAACAGAGTTACTCGCCATCGCTGGAACTGGCGTTCAAAATCGCCCGTGTCTTTGGTGTGGGTGTTGAGGAGGTGTTTTTCTATGAAGAACGATGACGCAGAGCGTAGCGCGGCGGACAACACACACATGCGGGCACTTACCGTACCGCGCTACGGCGGTCCGGATGTGCTCATCGTCACTCAGATGCCTCGCCCGATTCCGGGGGCCGGTGAAACACTGGTTCGGGTTGCCTGGGGTGCGATAAATGCAGCGGATTGGCGACTTATGCGCGCCGACCCATGGATGGTTCGGCTTGCATTTGGTCTCAGGCGACCCCGTTTTCGCGCACTGGGAATCGCGCTGTCCGGGACGGTTGTTGAGAGCCGATCGAAACGGTTTCCCATTGGTACGCGCGTTGCCGCCGACCTCTCGGCGGCCGGTTGTAACGCCTTTGCCGAGTATGTCTGCATCGCCGATACGGATCTTGCAACTGTGCCTGACGCGGTCGAGCTCGACCAGGCGGCGGCGCTCCCTTTGGCAGGAACCACTGCGCTGCAGGCTTTGAGAGATCACGCTACGGTTGAAAGCGGCGCCCGGGTCCTCGTGACCGGCGCGTCAGGTGCCGTCGGATCACTCGCGGTTCAGGTGGCACGGGACATGGGCGCTGAAGTGTGGGCGGTGACACGCGCCAACCAGGCCCCCATGGTGGCAGGGCTTGGTGCCGCTCAGATACTCGATCGCGAAAGCGAAGATCCCATCAGCCACACCGCGCGTTCCAACGTTCGTTTCGACTCTATTGTCGATACCTCCGGTGAGCGTAACATCTTTGACTACGCTTCCATTCTCGCCCCGACCGGGACATACATACTGGTAGGAGGCCCGATGACGCGCCTTGCGCAGGCTGCCATCGTCGGTTCCATGCGCTCCCACAGAAACGGGAAAACGTGGAAGACGTTCACCGCAAAAGCTAACGCCGCCGATTTGTCGTTTCTCCTTGATCGCGCCGCCCACGGTGCGATTCATGCACCGATCGGCGCGCGCCTCCCATTGACCCGCGGCCCGGAGGCGATGCGGTTGGCGGAGGAACACGCGGTACCGGGGCGGGTCCTCATCGATATGGCGTGACCGTCGTTCGGCGGGAGATCACCATCACGACGGCGAGGATCGTCAGAAGTAGCGGTATCACGAGAAGACTGGTACGCAGACCGTAGCTCTCGGCGATAATTCCCATGATAAACGAGGACAGGCCGAAGCCGGGGATGCCGCCGACCGAAAGGAGAATGAAGAGCATGGTGGAGTCTCCGCCCATCTGCGCGGCGGCATACGACTGGATGCTTGGCCAGAAACAGGCGATGGTGAGCCCGGCGGTAAATACGACCGCGATAAACGCGACAAGGCCAGAAACGGCCCACGCGCCAAGGCTTACCCCGACCCCGAGGACGGCGGAGGCGATAATCAAAATGTGGAGCTTGTCCTGGGGCACAAAATGGCCGGAGGCGAGCCGTCCCACTACCATTCCACCGGCAAACGAGGCGGTTGCGAAGGCACCGCCCCGAGGCAGCGCGCCAAAGTCGAGCTGGACATAGCTGGCGCTCCAGAAGGTGAAGGCGCCCTCGGCACCACCGCCGGCAAACATCGCCACGGCGAAAAGCCAGAAACGCCGATCGCGAAAGATCTCCCGGGCGTGGTTCCACACGGGAATGTCCGGATCAACCGTGCCGTTTCCGGAGTCTTGTTTGTGGCGGCCGTGTTCGTGGTCGAAGAGAAAGAACAGAAGCCCCGCCACCAGCGCAACCACTCCGAGTCCCGCCAGGAGCAACCGCCACGAAACCCCACGGGTCAGCAGGTCGCCAACAACGAGGACGGATGTCAGTATTCCGACTGAGAAGAAGGCGTTGGTGATGTTGAGATAGCGCCCCGAGTCACCGGGGTGTTCGTCCTGCACCAGTGGGTTGAGGAGCGCCTCGAGAATGCCACCGCCAAGACCCACCAGGACGATAGCGCCAAGGACAACCACGTATGACGGCGCGAGGGCGTAGCCGAAGAGTCCCGTAGCAAGGATCAATCCCCCGGCCCCAAGGCTGCGCGTCTTCCCAAAGCGCGCGGCGGCAAAACCGCTTGCGACCAGAATCGCCATAAGGAAGCCGGCGCGCACCGCTTCGATACCGCCCCCGCCGGCGAGGCCAAATGCCAGCTCATCAGCTATGCGCAACAGAATGATCGGTGTGGCGACAACGCTCGACGCGTAGGTGAACATGCCGAGCGCCGCAGCGTAATCAAGTGGGGTCAGTCTCAGGCGTGACATGGCCGGAGTGTGCCCCACCCACGCGCGGAAGGGCAAGCGCACGGAACGCTCCGTCAGCGCGCCGGGCCATACGTTGCCGCACCCCGGTCTTTGGCGTGTATAACTGGCTAATTCGTGCTATAATTTGTATATTCAATTGATGTATATACGGATAAAAAGGAGAGTTGCGGTATGCAGAAAGTACTCGTCATGAGTGTGTTTTTCCTGGTTCCTGTAGTTGTGGTACTCGGTGCGGGACAACAGGAGGGGCCCGTCAATACAACGGATGGAATTGCAATTGAAGGGTACGATCCCGTGGCGTATCACACCATGGACGCTCCTGTCGAAGGATCAGCAACGTTTACCACGGACTGGGACGGTGCAACCTGGTACTTTGTCTCGGCGGAACACCGGGATCTTTTCACCGATGATCCGGAACGCTACGCGCCCCATTACGGAGGGTATTGTGCCCAGGCAGCTGCGCAGGATCAGGTAGCACCGGGAGACCCGGAATTATGGACAATTGAAGGAGGACGACTCTTTCTGAACTATAACGCCCGGTACCAACGGCAGTTTCGTAGTGACTTGCCCGAAAACATCGCCGCCGCGGACCGTAACTGGCCGGGATTGCGGGCGGGCTTGATCGAGGCGGCCGAGTGATTCAATTGACTGCAACGGGAGCACACCCTTGATGCGCCATATATTGCAGAGTTATCGACGCATGCCCCTGTGGGTTCAGTTATGGGTTGCGCTTATCCTCGTGCCGGGCAATGCGGCATCGCTGTTCTTTCTCTCGGAGCCTGCTGGTCCATGGCTCGCCGCAATGGCAGTGGGCGCGATGCTTCTCAACGGTATCCTCGCACTGGTCGAGCGTGGCTTTTCCAAAATCATGGCAGTACCGCACGTGCTGGTTTGGACGCCCATGCTTGCGCTGGTGCTCTGGCTGCTGATCCAGGACCCTGCGTCCGGATATCAACGCTACTTGTTCATTCTCCTGGCAGTGGACACAGTATCGCTGGTGTTGGACTACCGGGACGCGTGGAAATGGTGGAACGGAGACCGTTCGGTAGCCTGAGAAACCAGGACCGAAAATTACGGGCCGGAGCCACCTGCCCCGGTCCCGCATCCTTCGACCAATCCTTCTAACGACGCCGCGTGCCAAAACTCCCGCGGTCCTGTCCACGCGGTCCCCACCAGCCGGTATCGCCATCGTCATCGTAGGCGCCATAGCCACCCATCATACCCTGACCGTATCCGCCGCGACCGGCATTGCCGCCCCGCATCATCCCAGGGCCTTGGCCCCAGCCACCGGCGGCGCCGTCAGGCAGGATTACTCGTTGGCCATCCGCCTCGATCGCCCGGACGTGGATCACCCTGGTGGTACCCAACAGGTCGCGGTCGGAAAACTCCGTCGCAAAACCGCTTACCTCGATCCGTTCGTTGTTCTCTACATCGACTTCCGCCGCAAGCGTCGGATGGATCATCAGTTGATACCTGTCGGCTCCAACAACCAGGACCGGAATCTCATTCTCAGCCAGTTGCAACCTGCCCGCGAGATCAGTCTCTTCAAGCGTTTCGTCGTTCCACATCAAGCCTCCGCCGGTACCCGGTCCCCATGCGCTGACTCCTACTATTGCGATCGTCGCCAGGACGATACCCATCATTACGGTACGTTTCATCGTACACCTCCTGATTATTTGTCTGATACAGATACTACCGAGGAGATATGAAGAAAGATTAAAGCGGATCTGTTGATTGTATGAACGTGGCGTCAGCTTCCCGCAAGGACCCGTCTGTCCTCGTCGTCGAGGCGCTCAAGAAGATCATCGCCCAGGCGGGAAAAAATCCGCTGAGAAAAAAGTTCCATCCAGATGAACTGCCTGGTGATGAGAACGAGATTGGCATTGGAGGTCGCCGTGGCCAGCGCGTTTTCTCCCGGTCCGGCGATGAGGCACTCCTGTTCATCCGCGACGACCAGGATTGCACCACCAAGCTGGTGAAGTTCTGTCTCGTGTTTGGGATGGCGGATCACCTCGCCGACGCCAAAATCGGCATCGCCGGTGAGCATGACCCCTAAATGGACCCCTCTCTTGTCGGCCGCTCTCAGGTCATCCGCCAGAGTGCCCAGATCGTCATCCCCCAGGACCACCATGATCTCCTGGGTCGCTTCGGCGATAAGTCCGCGCGCGTGACGTACCGCCTCGTTGTGCCCGGAGAAGTTCCACACTTTGCCGTCTTCCCGACGACGAAACATGGGGGCCAGCGCGTCTTTCAGGTCCTCCGCGCGCGAGCGGGCCGTCTCGGCGTACCGGTCGAGAATGACCGTTGGATCCACCGGGCGGTAGTAAGCGGCGTTCTCTTCGCGGGTTTTCAGTACGGCTCCCCGGTTTTCCAGGCGGGACAACGCTTCATATACCATAGACCGAGGAACTCCGGCCCGCTTTGCCACCTGATATCCGGTTACGGGGTGTTCCGGCAGGAGGGCGATGTAGACCTTGGCCTCGTATTCGGTCATGCCCAACGCAACCAGTTTCTCGATCTGTACTGAAGTTTCCATATATTTTGCCCTATTTTCCCGGGAACGGTGGTTAATGGCAAGCAGATAGTGGTTGACGTTCATAGTAGTAGTTAGTATAACAACTACTACTATGAATAGCGAAATGATAGAAGTGTCGTCCGCGACAGGACCGGTAGATGGAAGCGGTTCTCGCGGCCGATTTGACGTCTGGCGAAATGCTTCCGAGCGGGTGGAAGCGGTTTTTGTCGTGCTGACTCTCATTGGCCTGGTGACCGGTGTAATTCTTGAGGCGCGCGGGGCTGCCTCGGCCGTTGTCCTGACGGTTCATGTGGCCACGTATCTATTCGGCGGATTTTTCGCAACGATGGAGATCATTCGGGCCGTCCGGGCATTTACCGTCGAGGTGGACATGCTGATGGTTCTCGCCGCCCTGGGAGCCGCCTACGTTGACGCGTGGACGGAGGGGGCTACGCTACTATTCCTCTTCTCTCTGAGTAACGTCCTGCAAAATTACGCGATGGGCCGGACCCACCAGGCTATTTCTGCGCTCCTTACCCTGCGGCCCGATTCGGTGCGGCTGCGCCGGGGCCGAGAGCTCGTCGATGTACCGTTGGATACCGTCGTCACCGATGACGTCTTTGTGCTCAGACCGGGCGATCGGGTTGCCCTGGACGGCGAGATCGCCTCCGGCACCGGCTACTTTGACGAGTCTTCCGTCACCGGTGAGTCACTCCCGGTGGGCAAGACGATCGGTGACGCCGTGCTCGCCGGCACACTCAATCAGAGCGGAGCCTTTGACGTCCGGGTCAGCAAGCCCGCGTCGGAAAGCACCCTCTCCCGGATCATCACGATGGTGGAAGACGCCCGGGAACGAAAAGCGGCGATGCAAAGCTTTCTGGACCGGGCCGAGAAGTACTACGCCATGGGCGTCATTGTACTGGTGGCGCTGTACATCGTCGGCATGTCGCTCCTGACGGCCAACCTTTTTGAAAACGTCTTCTATCGCGCCATGGTTCTTCTCACCGTTGCCTCACCCTGCGCCCTGGTTATCAGTGTTCCCGCCACGGTGCTCAGCGCGATCGCCGGGGGAGCCCGCGGTGGCGTGCTGTTCAAAGGCGGAGGCTACGTGGAAGCGTTATACGGTATACGTACCATCGCGTTCGACAAGACCGGCACTCTCACGTTCGGACGCCCCGCGGTTGCCGACGTTATTCCCGCCGACGGAATCACAACGGAGTACCTGCTCGCCGTTGCCGCCAGAGCGGAAATCCACAGCCAACATCCAATAGCCCGGGCGATAGTGCGCCACGCGCGGGAAGCGGGCATTCAGCCGCGGGAACCGGAATACTTTGAAGAGAGCATCGGTAGCGGGGTAATCGCACACTGGAACGGAAAGGAAACTCTTATCGGGTCGCCGCGGATGATGGAAGCGCGCGGTATTTTGTCCGACGCCGCGCTCACCGGGCGGGTCGAAGAGCTGCGTCGGCAGGGTCGCAAAACGGTCCTGCAGGTCCAGCACGACGGCGAATATCTGGGGACGATCACCGTCATGGACAAGGAACGTCCCGACGCGGCGGAGCAGATACAACGCCTCCGGGACGCCGGTATACAGCGGGTTGTCATGCTCACCGGCGACGACGAAACCACCGCCCGAGCGATGGCGGACCGTCTGGGAATTGACGAGATGTACGCCGGTCTGATGCCTGAGGACAAGATGACCTGGGTCGAAAAACTTCAGGAGCGGTACGGTCCGGTTGCCATGGTCGGTGACGGTGTAAATGATGCTCCCGCGTTGGCTCGGTCCCAGGTCGGAATTGCCATGGGCGCCGCTGGGACCGACGCGGCCCTCGAAAGCGCCGACGTTGTGTTAATGGCGGACGATCTCGGAGCGTTGGTCCGGGCGGTTCGGATAAGTCGGCGGGCGCGGCGGGTGATTCTCCAGAACGTGGTCTTCGCGATGGGGGTAGTCGTGACGCTGGTGGTGTTGACGCTTACCGTCGGTGTGCCTCTCACCATGGGGGTAGTGGGCCACGAGGGCAGCACGATTATCGTCGTTCTGAACGGACTACGACTCCTGCGGAAACCGGCGTGAGTGGGAATGGGAGTAATCTACCGACTATTCACCGTCTCTCCATACGCCCTTCACAATTCTTTGATAGGTTGAACGTAAACAGGAAAACTGAAATGCAACTGATAATTGATCGCTCCGTTCGGATCGCGGTAACCGGGTCCGGAGTCGATCGGTGGAAAATACCGGCCGCCGACCTGGCTTCCGTCCCGGCCACATCAAAATTGTACAACCCCGCCTGCTAACATCCTGAAAAGACAACCCGGGACGCCGCCACTCATAATTCAGCCATGATAGGCATGGAAGGTCGGCTACGGCCGGTAAACAGACGGTTCAATCACTGGAAGGCGCCCGGTCAGATCCTGGGGTTTGTAGCACCGGCGTTGGCGTTTTACGTCGTGTTTGTGTTGGTCCCCGCCTTTGGAGGCATGTGGTACAGCCTGACCAACTGGAACATCCTCAATCCGAGTCCCAGGTTCGTAGGTTTGGACAACTATGTGGAAGCGCTGACGCAGGACCCGTACTTCCTGGATTCGGTACTGTTCACCCTCAAATACGTCGGGTTTATGGTGGTCTTCCAGAACGTCCTGGCACTTTTTCTTGCCGTTCTTGTGGAAGGACGGACCCGGGGTCGGGTGGCGTTCCGCATGATTCTGTTCATGCCCAATATGATCAGCATGATCATCGGCGGGTTTATGTGGCTCTTTATCTATACCCAGGTCTTGCCCGATTTGGCTGATTTCAGTGCGTTCTCGTTTCTGGACCAGCAATGGATCGGTGATCCCGCCTGGTCGTTCTACTCGATCTTGATCGTGTCGTTGTGGGCCGGCGTGGGATACCTGATGGTTATCTACATCGCCGCTCTTCAGGGCGTACCAGTGCAACTGGTAGAGGCCGCCGAGGTGGACGGCGCCTCTCGGTTTCGGGCGTTCCGTTCGGTGGTCTTGCCGATGATTCTCCCGTCGGTGACGATCGGCGTATTTCTGTCTCTCAATATGTCGTTCAAGGTATTTGAAGTTGTCTACGCGCTCACCGGCGGTGGACCGGGGCGGGCGACGCAGGTGATAGCGCTCAACATCTTTGAAGAGGCGTTCAACATGAGCAACCGCTACGGGTATGCCAGCGCCAAGGCGACGTTGCTGTTCGCGTTGGTGTTCGCGATAACGTTAATCCAACTTCGGATTATGAAGTCCCGGGAGGTTCAGCTATGATTGCCCAACCCCTTTCATCGTCGGGCCTGCGCGCCAACAAGTCTCGTCGTCTTTCCGCACCCGATGTGGTCCGGGAACTGATCGCCTATACCATTTTGACGGCGGTAGCGGCGTTCGCGCTCTTTCCGGTCTATATGGCGCTACTCAACTCGCTCAAGACCGACGGCGCCATCATGAACGACATCCTCGCGCTCCCGGAAACGCTGCGGTTCAGCAATTACATAGAGGCGTTTGAACGGACGCGCTTCTTGCGCGCCGTGGTCAATACGGTGGTCGTGGTGGCGACGGGTGCTTCCGGCATCGTGTTTTTCGGTGCCATGGCGGGGTACAAGATTTCCAGAACGCCCACCAGATTGAGCAACCTGCTTTTCGGGATGTTTGTCATGTCCATGCTCATTCCCTTTCATTCCATCATGATCACCCTCACCCGGGTGGCCAGGGCGCTCCACGTGCAAGGGTCAACGGTTGGGCTGGGACTCATTTACGTGGGCCTCGGGGTGCCGATGGCGATCTTTCTCTACCACGGTTTTGTGAAGTCCGTCCCCATCGAGCTTGATGAGGCGGCGCGTATCGACGGCTGCGGTGAACTGCGCTATTTCGTCACCGTAATTTTCCCCCTACTCGCCCCGATCACCGTGACGGTTATCGTTCTCAACACCCTCTGGATGTGGAACGACTTTCTGCTTCCCCTGCTGATGATCACCGACAGCGACAACTATACGGTGCTGCTGTCCACCAACATGCTGTTTGGGCAGTACAACAACAACGACTGGACGGCGATCCTGGCGACCTTGATCCTGGCTATGCTTCCCATGGTGACGCTGTACCTGTTCCTGCAGAAGTACATCACCAAGGGTATCGCGGAAGGAGCGCTGAAAGGATGAGCCAATACATGAACAACGTCACTACAGGTACCGATTGCGTGTCCGGATTTGTCCGCGCCGAAGGGCAACGGATCGTTAACGGAGAGGGTGTACCCTTTCTCTTGCGAGGCGTCGGTCTGGGGAGTTGGCTGCTTCCCGAGGGCTACATGTGGCGGATGCCCGAAGCCGCCGATCGCCCGCGGCGGATGGAGGCTATGGTCCGGAGCCTGTTGGGAACGGACGGCGCAAGCCGGTTCTGGGAAACCTATTGGGACCGGTTTATCACTGAAAAAGACGTGGAACGGATAGCTTCCGAGGGTTTCAATTCCCTCCGGGTGCCGATTAACGCGCGATATTTGACCGGGACCGACGCGTCCTCGGATATGGCGGAATCGCGGCTGCAGCGGATCGACCGGCTCCTTGAGTGGTGCAAAACGCACAGGGTCTACGCGATCCTGGACCTGCACGGTACACCGGGCGGACAGACCGGCACAAACATCGACGACTCCGCGCATGATCGGCCGGATCTGTTCACGGAGTCGGAAAACCAGGACCACACGGTGCAGATCTGGCGCTCACTGGCCCAGCGCTACAAAGATGAGTGGATCGTCGCGGGATTCGATCTGTTGAACGAACCGCTGCCGGAGTGGTTTTCCCGGTACAACGATCGCGTGATGCCCCTCTACCGCCGGATTACGCAAGCGATCCGGGAGGTTGACCGGCGGCACATGATCATCCTGGAGGGGGTGCACTGGGCCACCGACTGGTCGATTTTTACCGACCTCGGCGACGACAACGTGATGCTGCAGTTTCACAAATACTGGAACAATCCCGACCGCGAGAGCCTGACTCCCTATCTGGAGGCTCGGGATCGGCTGAATGTGCCGATTTTTATGGGCGAAGGCGGCGAGAACAACACGGACTGGTACACCGGGGCGTTCCGACTGTTTGAAGACCTGAACATTTCATGGAACTTCTGGACCTGGAAGAAGTTGGATACCACCAACTCCCCCGCTTCAATACGGCTGCCTGCCGGGTGGAACGAGGTTGTCGCATACGCTGACGGCGGCGGGGGCGACCGCCCCGCTGTGGCACCCCCGGCGCTGGAATGCGCCCGAACGGCATTGGCAGATTTCCTTGACAACCTGCCGCTGCAGCGGTGCGACTACCATGACGATGTGGTGCGATCCCTCTTCCGCCGCCCGCCGCTCCGCATTCCGGCGATCTTCTACGCGTTCCAGGACCGGGGGCGCGGCTATGATCTCGCGCGAAATGATAGAGACACAGACGCCGGGACCCGCGCCGCAACGGAGGCAACTCCCACCGCAAAGCACGCGCCTCACGACACCTCCGAGATAGAGTTCCGCGCGGGAGACGGCACTGAGTTCGGCTACGTCACCGGTCACCAACCGGAAGCCGGCGCACCGAACTTTCAACACAACGGCGGTGAACCGTGGGCCCCGGAAGAATGGCTGTATCTTCAATTGAATCCAGGTTCCTGGGCGGCGTACGATTTCGCCGTTGCCGGCAACGAGGAACAGCAACTCCACGTCGGAGTTCGCCTGGCGTGCGGGGCACAATCGGACGCGCCGACAGTAACGATCACGATAGACCGACCGGCGCACGAAATCACCGTCCCGGTCACCGCTCAGCAGACCGATTTCTCCGACTATTGGGTGCAGATGTCCGCTGAACCGGGGCTGCGGCGGGTGGTAATTCGATCAGATACCGCCCTGATTCAGCTTGAAGCCGTTTATGTTACGATTGGAGGCGGAGGAGGCACCACATTCGCACCGTACGGCGTCACGGACTCAGATTCCGCCTCTTAGTTCTCATGGTCGCCCTCACAACCATTCCGGTTCTTCTGTTAACGTGGATCGCGGTGGAAAACACGCGCCGCTCGGTGGAGGCGC
>JAQIBO010000297.1 GCA_027859055.1 Spirochaeta sp. | reverse complement strand
GGATGGGACGGGCACACGAGGTCGAAAACCTCTTCGTCGCCGATGGGAGCGTATTTCCCTCCGCCGCCGCGGTTAATCCGGCGTTGACGATCGCCGCGTGGGCGTTACGCACGGGTCGGTATCTCCGGGAATCGGTTTTTCGGGCGTAATCGACTGCGGGACCGCCGCGGTGACTGAAACCCGTTCATCGACGCGTCGCCTATACCGCGCCGTGAAGTGAGTATTCTCTCAACGCCCGGCGGGTTGCCTCAACACTCGTTTCAAAGGTAATTCCGTGCTGTGCTATTCGTTCGGTTGCCAGCCGCACATCTCGGGATCGTGCCGCGTATTTCTCCCGATCCGGAGAAATCAGTTCGTCGATGCGGTCCGACGAAAGGCCGAGTTCGCGTAAAATATGCTGAGTTATCTCGTAACGGCCGAGGTCGTTGGTGCTCCCTATGTGGTAGGTGCCGTACGGTATCTCCGGGATGCGGATGATTGCCTCGAGCATGTCGAATCCATATGTGTGGCCGCGATACTCGTTTACGGGCACGGCGGTTCGTTCACCGCGTAGTGCGATCTGAATCGCGTTCCAGAGGATGTTGGGATTGACCGGCATGTTCCGTTCCGGTAACCCGAAAAGCCAGGTAAATCGCAGCACCCACAACTCTTCAAGAATCGTCCGTAGTTGCTTTTCCGCTTCTAATTTGGTGATCCCATACATGGTGTCCGGTTGAGGAATATCCTCCTCGCTGTACGGCCCGCTCTTTGCGTTTGCATTGAAGACTTGCTCGGTACTGAAAAAGATCAGTTTCGCACCAACCTCCCGGGCGGCGGTTGCCACGTTGACTGCACCGTCGATATTGATGCTTCGCGTCAGTTCGGGATACTTATCGGAAAAGTCAGTTGCCGTGATAGCGGCAGCGTGAATCACCAGTTCCGGCCGAAATTCCCGGAAAGCCGCTGTCACCGCAGCCGCGTCGACGATATCCACATCGTCTTTATCGATGCCGAGAATCGTATGATAGCGATCATAGAGTGCGTGAAAGCGTGTTCCGAAGAACCCTCGATTACCGGTTAATAGAATGCGTGCCATTGTGTCTGCTCCTTCCGTGTCTGAGTGTTCTTCGGATCATCGATAAATCAGATGTCCACGTGGACACCGCGTGCGATGAGACCGCTGTAGTATTCTTCAGGGAGATCTCCGTCGGTGATGATGTGTTCCACTTCGTCAATTTTGCAAATTCGAGAGAGCGCCGTTCGTCCAAATTTTGTAGAATCGGTGAGAACGAACGTCTCCTGCGCGCCGGCAACCACCGCACCGGCGATTTCCGCGCGCATCATATCGGAACAGGTTAATCCGTGTTCAAAGGTAAATCCGTCCACGCCAATGAACGCTTTGGTAAAGTTGACTTCAAGGATTCCCAGGCGTGCCAGACGGCCGACGACGCACTCGCTCTCGTGTTGATACACACCGCCGAGAGTGACTACTGTCACGTCAGAGTCTTTCAGAGTTCGTGCGATAAAAATGTTGTTCGTAACAACGCGAATGTCCTGGCGGTGGGCGAGTTGGCGGGCAAGGATTGCATTGGCCGAGCCGGCTTCGATAAAGATCGTATCTCCCCGCTCGATGTAACCGCCCGCGCGTTCAGCGATCGCGAGCTTGGACTCGAAATTCACACCAAGTCGATGGGCGATATCCTCCTCACTGTGCAGTACGGCACCGCCGTGGACGCGACGGAGAAGCCCCTGGCCCTGGAGATGATCCAGGTCCTGCCTGATCGTTACCCCGCTGACCTGAAATCGATCAGAAAGTTGACTGACGGAGAGCTCGCGGTCCTCGCCAAGGATTCGGAGTATAGCCTTCTGTCTGTCGTTCATGTCGGTTCCAATACAAGCGCCGCGGCGCCAATGACCGCAGCGTTGGATTCCAAAGTTGCGCGCCGGATCTCCAACGGGTGAGCGAGCATTGTGCCGGCGGTCTGATAAAACCGAGAACGAATACGGTCAAGATACGGTTCTCCCCAGTTGGAGAGACCGCCGCCGACGACGATTACGCCGGGATCCAACGTCTGAAAGAGGTTTTGGAGACCGATTCCAAGGTAGTCACCGTATTCCCAAATCACCTCGCGACTCAAAGGATCTCCCTGGGTAAAGCCGCGGCCGATCAACTCACCAGTGATCTCTCCGTCGGAGAGTTGGGTGAAGTCGATAATCGTCTCGACTCCGGGACGGCGAAGTTTTTGTCGCACCACTTGAGGCAAAGCAAGACCTGAAGCGTGGGACATAAGACAGCCGTAATTGCCACACCCGCATCGGACGGTGCTGTGGGGATCAACGATCGTATGTCCAATCTCACCTGCGGTTCCGGTGACGCCCCGGTAAAGCCGCCCGTCTATGACAATACCCGCGCCGATCCCTGTGCTCACGGTGACAAATACGGCGTTGTCGTATCCTTTCGCACTCCCAAAGAGATACTCCGCGTAGGCCTGCGCATTCGCATCGTTGTCGACGCTGACCGGCAAGTTCGTCGCGCTTTCCAACCGTTCGCCAATAGGATAATCAGTAAACCCGGGTAGATTGGAATTTGTAATAACGCGTCCGTTATAATGATCAACATGTCCGGACGTTCCCAAACCCAGCCCGGCGATCTCGTCTTTTATGACGCCGGCATCCCGCATCAATTCATCCAGTCGCTCGGCGATGACGGCTACCGTTTCGTCCTCGGAGAGTGTTCTATGATCGCGGATCTCGCCGCGAGCGAGAAGCTTCCCCTCCGGCGAGACGAGAGCAACGACGATTTTTGTGCCGCCGAGGTCGACACCACATAGTACCGAATTAATAGGAGCATCCTCCAGAATTTTTATTTGACAATCATTCAGGTGACACTTACAATGTATTATGGTTATGAAAGAAAGTCAAATGACTTTCGAAACCTGACGGAAAGACGTTCGTAAGGTTTGTCGGGACAAAGCCCATCCGATGGGACTGTGGACGATTTTCCGTGTATAATCAATTGCGTGGTCGAAACGATCACAAAGGGAGGTTCCGATGAAGAAAGTGCTAATTGCGCTTGTAATGACGGCGTTAATCACGTCCGCCGGTGTTGTGTTTGCGAGTGGTCAAGAAGAAGTTGTCGACGACAACTCGGTAGAGGTTTTGCACTGGTGGACATCCGGTGGTGAAGCCGCGGCTCTCGGTGTTCTCAAGGACAACCTGGAAGCTGAAGGGATTGAGTGGATCGACTCCCCCGTCGCCGGTGGTGGTGGTACGGAAGCGATGACCGTTCTCCGGTCGCGCGCAACCGCCGGTAACCCGCCCGCAGCGGTGCAGATGCTCGGATACGACATCACCGACTGGGCGGAGCTCGGTGTATTGGCGGATGTCGATGATATCGCCGAGGCGGAAAACTGGGACGACGTTATCCCCGAAGCGCTGCAGAAGTTCTCCAAGTACGAAGGTTCGTGGATCGCCGCACCGGTGAACGTCCACTCCACCAACTGGGTGTGGGCAAACCTCCACATCCTCGATGAGCTTGGCCTCGACATCCCGGAAACGTGGGATGAGTACATCGCCGCGATGGAAGCCGCCGACGATGCCGGTTATATCGGCCTCGCGCATGGTGGTCAGGCGTGGCAGGACGCCACCGTCTGGGAAGCGGTTCTCGTTTCCGTTGGTGGTCCCGAGTTCTACGAAGCGGCGATCATCAACCAGGAACCCGACGCGTTGCGTTCACCGCAGATGCTTGAGGTGTTTCAGCGGATGGGTCAACTCCGCGAGTTCCTCGATCCCAACTTCAGCGGTCGTGACTGGAACCTCGCTTCCGCGATGGTTATCGAAGGTGACGCCCTCTTCCAGATGATGGGTGACTGGGCCAAGGGCGAGTTCTTTAACGCCGGACTCGAGGCCGGTGAGGATTTCATGGGTTTCCGTACTCCGGGAACGCAGGGAACCGTGCTCTTCAACGCCGACCAGTTTGTGATGTTTGAAGTTGCCCCGGAACTCCAGAACGCGCAGACGCTGCTGGCCAGCGCGATCATGGACCCGGCATTTCAGGTTGCATTTAACACCGTTAAGGGTTCAGTTCCGGCACGGACCGACGTATCCGACGCTGAGTTCACGATCATCGGTAAAAACGCGATGGCGGAACTTGCCGCGGCAAACGAGAATGGAACGCTCTTCGGCTCGATGGCTCATGGCCACGGTGCCCGCGCCTCCGTCAAGAACGCGATGTGGGACGTGATCACCGCTCATTTCAACGGCCAGATGACCGCCGAGGAAGCTGCAGAGCAGTTTGTCGTCGCGGTTGAGCAGGCTCAATAGAAACGAACGCAGGTTGCGGCGCCTTTCCCTTTGGGGGAGGCGCCGCTTTCGTCTTCGTCTCAACAATCATTTCCCGAAGGAATAACACATGGGTACCCGGATGCGTTTGTCCAGCGACGATATTACGGCTCGATTCGTGCTGTTTCCGGCGCTTATCGTCACGCTCGTATTTGTCTACGGTTTCATTCTTTTTACCGTTTATCTTTCATTCACCGGTTCCACGATCCTGCCGAGGTTCGACTGGATCGGTTCGCGGAACTACGTTCGTCTATTTCAGCTTGACAACTGGTATCTGGCGCTCAAAAACATGGGGATATTCTTTGTCCTCTATATCGGTATCAGCACCGTTCTGGGCCTTTTTCTGGCGATACTTATCGATCTCAACCGTCTGGGTGAAAAACTATTTCGTCCAATTTTTCTGTATCCGATGGCGATTTCGTTCATCGTTACCGGTACCGCCTGGAAATGGTTTCTTGACCCGGGCATCGGACTGGAAAAGATCATGCACCTCTGGGGGTTTACCAATTTTACCTTCAACTGGATAAAGAGCAATGACATGGCGATCTATACCGTCGTCATCGCCGCGGTGTGGCAGGTCAGCGGCTTTGTTATGGTGATATTTCTTTCCGGGCTCCGCGCGATCGACCATGGTACCATTGAATCAGCGGTTGTCGACGGCGCGGGGGTCGGGCAGCTCTACGCCAGAATCGTGATTCCGCAGTTGACCGGATCGTTTCTTTCGGTATTTGTGATTCTCGGACATATGGCGATCAAGTCTTACGACCTGGTCATCGCATTGACCGGCGGTGGGCCGGGGCGGGCAACGGAGCTCCCCTCGACGTTCATGTATTCGTATTCGTTTACGCGTAACGAGATGGGGATCGGCGCCGCCTCCGCGGTTGTTATGTTGATCATGATCGCGGTGATCATCGTCCCGTATATCCGTTCTCAGGTGAAGGAGCTCTAATATGACGATCGGTGGAACGATACGGATGGGCAAGATCAGCAAAGGTGTGATCGTCCTGCTGATGATCATTTTTGCGGTCTATTTCCTGGCACCGCTGTACATCATGATCGTAAACTCCCTCAAACCGCTCAGCGAGATCCGGACCGGCAACATGCTCGCTTTTCCGGAAGAAGGATCGTTTGATTTCTGGAAGAAGGCGTGGACTACGGCTCAGATCGGGGTGCAGGCAACGGGGCTCCGCCCGTATTTTATGAATTCGGTCAAGATGGTCATACCGGCGGTGGTGATATCCACGTTGATCGGAGCGCTGGCGGGATTCGTCCTCGCCCATTGGCCGGTCAAGAACAGCCGCTTGCTTTTTGGACTGATTCTTTTCGGCGCGTTTATACCGTTTCAGACGGTATTGCTCCCGATGGCGCGAATTTTGGGGATGTTCGGTCTTGCCGGTACGACCGGTGGCCTTGTTCTGGTTCACAGCGTCTACGGAGTCGCATTTACCACGATGTTCTTTCGCAACAGTTACGCAAGTATGCCCCATGAGTTGATCCAATCCGCACAGGTAGACGGCGCGCACTTCACGCGAATCTTCACGGAGATCATTCTCCCCAACTCGATGCCGGTGATCATGGTGTCGGTGATCTGGCAGACCACCAACATCTGGAACGATTTCCTCTTTGGTGCGTCCTTTGGGGACGCAAGTTCCCAACCGATGCAAGTGGCGCTCAACAACCTTGTCAGCTCATCAACTGGCGTCAAAGAGTACAACGTTCACTTTGCCGGCGCGTTAATGGCCGCGAGCCCGACGCTGCTTATCTATCTTGTTTCCGGTCGTTACTATGTTCGCGGTGTGATGTCGGGTTCAGTAAAAGTATAAGTGGTGGTGCCGCAACGCCGGCGCCGGGCGTTTTCTATTCCGTGGTTGCCCGGTTCTCAGTCCGCGAATTGTTGTTTCGCGGCGAGGGCCACAGCACCGTATAGTACCGCCTGATCCCACAACGCTGCGCGGCGGACTTCGACACCTCTCAGCGCGTCTATCGTCTGTCGGCGGCGAACGAGATCCCGGATCGGATCGACGAACCATCTGCTTTCCGTACATAATCCGCCGGCGAGAACGATCGCTTCGGGAGCTATCGCGTGTACTACCACCAGGATCAAGCCGGCGATGGCTTCTCGTCCGTCGTCGACGGTTTCCACCGCTACCGGGTCACCGGCGTCGAGCGCGGCAAAGAGCGCCTTTGTATCCATGGAATCGGAATCCAAACAACTCTCACGACCGCTATGGATACGACGTGCGGCGGAACGTAAAAGGCCCGGACCGGAGGCGAGTTCCAATATCGTTGTACCCTGGGGACGCCCGGAGAACACGCCGGGATCAAACGCCCATACCTCACCGGCCATCGCGCGATACCCCCCGACGATATGACCGTCGACGATATACCCCGCTCCTATCCCGGTACTCAACGTGATGTAGTACAACGAAGACGCGCCGCGCCCGCCCCCGTAGCGCGCTTCACCGAGGGCGCCGAGGGATGCGTCGTTTTCCAGTATGAATGGGATCCCGACCCGTGCTTCGAGGCGTTCGGTCAAAGGAAATCCCCACCATTGGCGGAGATTGGGGGGTGAGATGATCGTACCGGATGCGGGGTCCAAGGGTCCCGGACACCCAAGTGCGACGATCTTTCCCGAGATTCCCGCGTCTCGTTGTACCGTATCGATCGCCTCCACAATACGGTCAACGGCGAGCTCCGGGTCCTGCTCCGTCGGTATCCGAATTGTTCGCGTGTGGAATGCGCCGTCAACGGTGCAGGTAACGACCGTCTTGGTTGCGCCTATGTCGATGGCGATGATCTGGTCGGGAAGTCTCTCGTCGACTGGTTCGACATTACCCGCTGGCGAGGACTCTGCCCCCTTGTTCGGCGGCGACAGCGATGAACTCATTGTATTCCTCCTGGGCATACGGGGACGTATACGACTCAAACGCGTAGTTGCGGTCGAGTATACGGTATTTCCCAGAGGCTAGGGGATTGAAATTAATCAATTCGAACGGAACGTTTCCCGGTAGATCCCGGACGAACGCGGCGATTGGCCGGATGTTCTCCGCCGTTGCGGTGATCTCCGGTATCAACGGCATCCGTATCACAAGATCAACACCATTCTGGGCAAGATAAAGAATGTTGTCTTTGATGAGAGCGTTGTCCACACCGACCGTCTCTTTGTGGACCTGAGGGTCCCATATCTTAAGATCCGTGAGAAAGAGGTCGGTAACCGCGAGAAAACGCTCCAACGTGGCGCGGGCGGTAAAGAGTGTCGTCTCGATCGCGGTGTGGAGACCCCGGCGTTTGCACTCTGCCAGTACCTGGTACGCGAACTCCGCTTGATCCAATGGTTCGCCGCCAGAGAGGGTGACACCGCCTTCTGAGGAAGTGTAAAACACCGCGTCACGTTCCAGAAGATCCGCGAGCTCCCCGACGGTATATTCGCTACTATCCCAATGGAGCGCACCGGTGGGGCACACGCCGACGCATGCGCCGTTAGAGTCACACCGCCGCCGATCGATCCGAACAAAATGATCTTCTTCCGGGTGAGTTGAGATTGCACCAAGGGGGCATGCGGCTTCGCACGCCCCACAGCGAATACACTTTTGTGCATCGTACCATACCAGCCGATGACGAGCGATCCCTTCCGGGTTCTGACACCAGGGGCACGAAAGAGGACACCCTTTTAAAAACGCAGTCGTTCGAATTCCGTGGCCATCGTGGAGGGCAAAACGTTTGACGTCAAAAACGAGGCCTGAGAGTTCCTTTTGGGTTGTGTCGTTCATGGAGTTTCTCCGTAGCTTGTGCGTTTTATAATCTCCTCCTGAAGGTCTGGCGCGAGTTCGACGAAATATGCAGTGTAACCGGCGACACGGATCGTGAGATTTCGGTGCTCCTCGGGGCGCTCCCGAGCGCTGATGAGCGTTTCACGATTGACGACGTTGAACTGGACGTGATGGATGCCTAACGTGCCGAGGGTTCGTAGCATCGCGATGAACTTGCCGCGCTCCTGAGGATTGTCAAACATCCGCGGGAGGAACTTCATATTGAGAAGCGTTCCGTTCCCGGCGTACCGCGATTCAATCCGCGATACCGACTTGAGTAGCGCCGTGGGTCCGGAGACGTCACGCCCGTACATCGCCGACATCCCGCCGTCGGCGAGAGGTTCGCGCGCCCGGCGGCCGTCGGGAGTCGCGCCGACGTTCTTACCCATCGGAACGTGGGCGGAAACGGTATACAATCCCATGTGGTACGGACCACCGCGGGCGTTGGTGTATTCGGATAGGCGTTCGGCGAAGTATTTCGTCCACTGGGCACCGAGTTGATCGACCCATTCGACGTCGTTACCATATTTGGGAACACGTTGGATCAGCCGTTGCTTCAACTCCTCTTCCCCGCTGTAATCGTTTCTCAACGCATTGAGGAGCCGACGCGGATCGATCGCTTTTTCGTCAAAGACCAGTTGTTTGAGAGCCGCTAATCCGTCCGCGAGGTTCGCCGGCTGTATCGCCTGGATGCCGCTGAGGTTGTACCGTGCCCCGCCGGCGGTGACGTCGACGCCATTTTCCAGGCAGTCACTCACAACGCTTGAGAGAAATGGGGAGGGGAGCAACTCGGCGTGCAAGCGATCGATCCGGTCGCACAGCGGCATCATCAATTTGAGGAAATGGTCTAACTGGCGTCGATACGCGTCGAGAAACCCTTCGAAAGAGTCGAAATCCGAGAGCTGACCGGTATTCGGCCCGAGTTGCTTCCTGGTGAGCATGCATACACCGTCGTTGATCGTGAGTTCGAGGACCTTGACGAGGTTGAACATCGCCGCGTCGCTCCAACCAAGGTTGTTACCTTGTGTGGAAAGCTCTACACATCCGACAATAGCATAGTCGCGGGCGTCCTCCTCGACGATTCCCTGCCTCGTCAACGCGGGAATGATGCTCTCGTCGCTGACGATTTGAGGCATGCCGCTTCCGCGGCCGATCACAGTGGCGCAATAATCGACGAACGCCTCCGGTGAACCGCTCCAGACCCGTGCGGATAAGTTGGGTTGTGGCAGGCCGACGTGCTCCTGGGCACGAAGAAACATAAACGAGAGAAGGTTTGTTGCGTCGCGTCCCTGCCTGTCCATACCGCCGAAAGCAACATTAAATCCAATCGGGAAACCGGCGAAGTACTGTGCCGATGAAGCGTTGCGCATATAGACGATTTGGTTGAATTTGAGCCACAGCGCTTCGATCAGCTCTTGTGCGGCCGCAAGGTCGATAGTCCCGTTGCGGAGGTCGGCGTCGAGGAAGGGCATCAAGTATTGGTCCATTCGCCCGGGAGAGAAAGAGGAGGCGTTGGACTCCATTTGGAGAATAACAAAGAGAAACCACACACTTTGCACCGCTTCCCGCAGCGTCTTCGGTGGCCGTGAGGAGATCGCCTCACACGTTTCGGCGATCCGTTCCCATTCTTTGGGAGAATCGGTACTGGCGGCAGACCGACGCGACTCTTGCGCGTATCGGCCTATGAACGTGGCCGCTCCTTCAAGTGCGATAACGACGCTGTGGTAGAAATCGGCTCCCGTCGCGCGGCGCGACCCGGTTTCCTCCGCACCCCATGCAACACGATCGTCGAAAGTGATCGCGGCAAGCTTTTGTTCGGCTTTCTCCTTAAGACCTGCCGGTCCCAACCGAAGCCACGCCGCGACATCCGGGCAAATATGCCCTTGCGCATGGTCGGTCTGGTTGATCTTTACGACCCCTTTCACGGCAGCGATCTCTTCGCCGTGACGTTTAGCAACGATATCCTCGAGAGTGTTTCCCTGCCAGGCCGGGAGGATTTCTTCCATGAACGTGCGCGCGTCGGTATCCGAGACGTTGAAGGGATCTTGTGGCCGTGTTGGGAGTGTTTCCAGTTCATCGGCGACCCACGCGATTCCGCCTTCAGGGAATACGATCCCCGCACGAACTTCGGGACTCCTGTTTCCGACAATGATTTCCCCATCGTCGATCCGGACCGGGATGCGCGTTAAGGAATCGTACAGCGCCGTGGCGCGCCGAATCACGTGGGGCATACCGGCGGTACGACGATAGCTTTCGGTAATAATTCGAGCTTGCCGCACCGACATCACTCGCTCTTCCGCAAGCATTGCTGTTTTCAGGCGCTCGATGCGCTCAAACGGGCCAACCGCTGCGACGGCACTGCGCTGCGCTTCCGGTCCGGTCCAAGACTCTACAGGTGCGGCGTTCTTCACCATGCTATCCTCCCGAGCGGCTATTCAAGCTCGACATCAGTCCACAAACCGCCATCGTGGGCGGAGTGCTCAACCGCGTCGATCACGAGCTGCGTGCGTAAGCCGTCGACGATGTTCGGTGATGGATCCCGTCCCTCACTTACAGCCTGGAGAAAACGAAACTGGTTTTCCCCGTGGCTCCGACTCCATCCGATTGGGGCGCGAGCAGGCGGTGTCCTGGCACCGGGGTAGTAGCTCACCGTTTCGATCCGCTCCCAGCCACGGTCGCCGCCGTAGTCCCCGCCCGACTTGGATTCATCGAAGAAATAGAGGAAACTTGGATCCATCAAATCGAACTTGATAGCTCCCTTTTCTCCGTAGATCCAAATTCGAAGGTCGTCGAGGGTACCCGTGGCAAAACGGGAGACCTCAATCGTTCCTATGGACCCGTCGGCCATCCTGGCGCGGATCCACGCGACGTCGTCCACCGTCACTTCGCCTTTTTCGCTTGCTCCCTTCGCTACGGGGCGTTCGGAAATGAACGTTTCGAGGTGCCCCTGAAGAGAGGAAAACTCGCCGATAAGATAGCGGACCAGATCGATAACGTGGCTGCCAAGGTCCCCCAACGCTCCGGAACCGCCTTCTTCTTTTTTCATGCGCCAACTTAACGGACGTTCAGGGTTTTGATAACCTGAGTGGAGATACTCCGCCCGATAGGTGAAGACGCGTCCGAGACGACCTTCGGCGATCAGTTGGTGGGCTCGAATGATAGCCGGTATGAAACGGTACTGGAAGACCATCCCGAAGCGTGCGTTTGTACCGGATGATTCAACGGTTCGTGCGATCGCGCGGGCGTCTTCGATCGTACCGGCCAGAGGCTTTTCACAATAGACGTGTTTTCCCGCGGCCAATGCGCGCTCCACCATCGGACGGTGCATCCCGTTGGGAAGCGACACGTCGACCACGTCGATTTCCGGGTTATCGAATACCGCGGAGTGGTCCGTGGTAGCGTTGAGATAGCCCGCTTCCGTCCGAGCGGTCTGAGCGGTCTCCTCCCGGGAAGTGACAACGGTATGAAGAGTCGGAGTGCGGATCACGTCGGGGTAGAGAAACGGTATCGCTCGATAGTTGAGACTATGGAGCCGGCCGATCATGCCGTATCCAAGCATTGCTATGTTGATTCTGTCCGTCACTGTAGAGTCCCGTCGTCATTGCGGTATTTCACCGCGAGCCCGTCAAGGAACGCTCTCAAATCGGCGGCGGCCGCCTGTATTTTACCACTTCCCGGCTTGAGTTTCCCTTCGGTTCCTTTGAGCAGAGGTGAGGAAAACTCGCCCACGTTCATCCCACGGGAGACAAAGGATTCGAGATTACCCGTATTGAGTCCCCCGTCCTCCATCAGATCCACCTCTTTTTCTCGTCCACGTTCTTTTAACATCCCATAGAGTTCGGATACCGATTCGTGGATTATCGGGTCGATGACATGCGGGCTCCGGCCGCCTTCTTTTACCGGACCCCAGTACGGATAGCGGCACTCGTATTCGATGATATCTACAAAGGGAATACACTGGTCAAAGAACAGAGTCGGTACGCCCTGCCATCCCCAAACCCCGGCTTTGAGCCCCAATTCTTTGATAAACGTGATGTGCTGAATCATCGTCTCACCGGTCGTTTCAATCGGAATGGTAATGAGATTTGCTCCGGCGTCGGCAAGTTGCTTGTACAGATCCAGCGTCGGTCTTACCATTTGAAGTTGCACTTCTATTTCGAGGTTGGTGTACGGTCGCACCCCGGAAAGGATATCGATACCACCGCGAGGCACGTTGAATTGCATGTACTCTCCATCACGCATCTCCATATGGATCCAATCAACGCCGCCCTCCTCGAGCTCCTGTACCGTATCCGCAAGATATCCGTAGTCGGCCCAGAAGAGACCGGCCGCGATCTTCACCTGTTTGTCGACGATACCTATTCTGTTTTTGTTCATTCGATTCTCCTCTTGAAACTAATATAGCTTTCAATTCAAACCAATTCAAGTGTCAAAACAAGACAATTACGGTGCCGTCAAGTATCTACGTGTACACAAACGCCGGGTATCTCGCACCCGCACATGTCTGCGTCGTTAGCTGTCTCGAGACGACCGGATGCGGCGCAGTATGGCGTGTGCTGTCCAACTAGCGATCGGCCACGCCCGGCGGTGGGCCACCCGGCGCAGCACCGGATCCGGGTGCACGGCGACGGGAAACCCGACCAGGTCGAGGCTGGGCAGGTCGTGAAAGCTGTCGCTGTAAAACGCGCACGCCGCCGGCGGAATGTCGCGGCGCTCCAGCGTCTCGGCAAGACGGCGCGCCTTTTGTTCGGCGTAGCACGGCCCGCCTTCCAGCCAGCCGGTGGCGCGGTCGTCGCGAAACTCCAGGATAGAGGAGATCGTCTCATCCGCCCCGACGGCGGCTGCGAGCGGTTGAAGGATAATGTCGAAGCTGGTGCTGGCAAGGATGATCGCCGCCCCGCCTTCCCGGCACGCGGCGATGTAGCGTTCGGCGGCGGGGTACAGATCAGCGCGGATGTACTGCTGCCAGGCGTCGGCGGCCACCGCGGCGAGTTCCTCGCGGTGGCAACCGGTGATCGGCTTGATCTCCCGGGTGATGTGCTGCAGGCCGAGTTTCCCCATCCGGTACCGGAGGTAAAAGAACGGCAGGGAGAGCAGGTACGCGGTGGGAAAGAGTCCGGCGCGGTGGCCGACCTGGACGAAGCGGCGCCCCGTGGAGTGGCGGGTGAGGGTGTGGTCGACATCGAAGATGTGAACCTGCGCGCGTTTCAGGACGGTGGTGAGGGCGGCGGGAATCATCGGTCAGACGGCGCCGGGGGCGAGGCGCGCGAGGTCGTCATAGAACGCGGGGTAGGTGACCGCCGCCGCGCCGGCATCGGTAATGGTGACCGGTCCCGTTGCGGCGAGCGCGCCGATTGCGAGAGCCATTGCGATCCGGTGGTCGCCGTGGCTGTCGACGGTACCACCCCGCAGAACCTTTGGTTCGATTTTCATACCATCCGGCTGATCCTGGATCGTTGCACCCAGTTTTTCCAGTTCCGTAGCCATGACGGCGATACGGTCGGTCTCTTTCTGACGCGCCTGGGGAACGTTGGTGAGGGCGATCGGCGCGGGGGCGAAGCAGGCAAGAACGGCGAGGGCGGGAAGCGCATCGGGCATCGCGTTGAGGTCGAAGGTGCCGCCGCGTTGGGGGGTGCCGGAAACGGTGACGGTGTGAACGGGGTTGGCCGGGGAGGCGTCGGTTGACCACTGTATCCGGCAG
>JAQIBO010000256.1 GCA_027859055.1 Spirochaeta sp. | reverse complement strand
GCTCGCTTGTTGATAACGGCGGTACGGACCACGTCCTCAAGATCACTTTCTCCTGACGAGGCTCCTCCCGAGTTAATGAGACCGGCGCGTCCCATGTAACCGTTCATCACCTGGTAGCGCGTCAGGTCGACAGGATGGTCCGAGGAAAGCTCCGTGTACATCCGTTCGTCCAGCTTCCCGTATGAAGAGTCGCCTGCATTCAGCGCTTTGTACCCGCCGTTGAGCGTGGGCGCTTTCTGTTTGACGATATCTGCTTCGATCGTCACCCCCAGGTGGTTTGCCTGACCGGTAAGATCCGCCGCGGTGTGGTAATCCGCGTCTTTGGTCTTGAACGCCGGGTTCCGGGTGTAGCACCACAGCACCGTTGCCATCCCCAGTTCGTGGGCGCGGTAAAACGCCTGAGCCACCTCGACTATTTGCCGGTTGGACTCCTCAGACCCGAAGTAAATGGTTGCACCCACTGCCACCGCTCCCATGTTGTAGGCCTGTTCCACACTGCCAAACATGATCTGGTCATGCGTATTGGGATAGCTCAACAGCTCGTTGTGGTTGAGTTTAACAAGAAAGGGAATCTTGTGGGCGAACTTCCGCGCCACCGATCCCAGAACTCCGAACGTTGAGGCCACGGCGTTGCAGCCACCGTCAATCGCAAGACGAACGATATTCTCGCCGTCAAAATAGGCAGGATTGGGGGCGAAACTGGCGCCTCCGGAGTGCTCAACACCCTGGTCAACCGGAAGGATGGAGAGATAGCCTGTTCCGCCAAGCCGTCCATGGGAGAACAGCGTCTGCAGATTACGAAGCACGCGCGGGGACCGGTCGGATTGTGTCCAGACGCGGTCTACGAAGTCGGGCCCGGGAAGGTGAAGATGCTCCCTGGAAACCACGGGCGTGTGTGTGAGGAAGTCCTCTGCATCAGCACCCAGAATTTGTTCAATATTAATAGCCATTCGTAACTCCTTGTGCCGCCCAAAGTGGGACGACATACATACATTTGGTCGTTACCCTTAAACGTACTCATTTTTACGGCTCGTGGTGCGACGATTCCGTATGAAGCACCATCGCAAAACGCTCTATCTCGACGCCCCTGGGCCGCTGGTTGTACTATATAGATGAGCGGGGGGATAGCGACGCGATGGAAGACGACATTTTGTTGCAGATTCTCAAAGAGGACCCGGATATTGAGGATGCCGAGAATATCGCCGGGATAGTGTAGGCTGCCGCTCGGGTCATCCGCTTGATCTTTCCCGGCACCGCTTCGATACTTCGTACTATGAAACAACTCAACGTGGGCGTCATTGGCCTGGGCGATATCAGCAGTGTTTATCTTAACAATCTGAAAATCTACGAGGTCATTCAGCTGACCGCCTGCGCGTCCCGCAGCCTGGAAAAAGCGGAACGCCACGCGCGGGCGCACGGCATTGCCCGGGCGTACGCCTCCGGGTTGGAGCTCATAGCGGATCCGGAGATCGATATCGTACTGAATCTCACCACACCCGATGTCCACGGCTCCTACAATGTCGCGGCTCTCGAGGCGGGAAAACATTTGTATACGGAGAAGCCCCTCGCCGCCACGCTGGCAGAATCGCGGGAGATCATGCGTATCGCCAACGAAAAAGGGTTACGCGTCGGGAGCGCCCCCGACACGTTTCTCGGCGGCCGCCTCCAGACGGTACGGGCGCTCCTTGACGCAGGGACAATTGGCGACGTCTTTGGCGCGAGTGCGTTCGTAGTGAATCATGGCCATGAATGGCACCATCCCAATCCTGCTTTCTTTTACGAACAGGGCGCGGGACCGCTCCTCGATATCGGTCCCTACTACGTGACGGCACTCCTTTCGTTGTTGGGCCCGGTGATGCGCTGCTCCGCCATGTCGGCGCGCCCGTTTCCGGAACGGATCATCCCTGTTGGTGACCGGAAGGGCGAGGTCATACCGGTGGAAATGGACACGCACCTGACCGGCAATCTTGAGTTCGCCTCTGGTGCGGTCGCTACCGTTGTAACCAGTTTTGACGTGTGGGGCTCAGAGCTTCCCAGAATCGAACTGTACGGAACGAAGGGCGCGGTCTGTATTCGCGACATCGACCCCCTCAGTGGCCCGAACCTGTTTGGCGGCCCGGTACTCCTGATGACCGAGGAAAATTACCGCTGGAAGACGCAGCCGCCACCGCAGCCCCTCATTCCCTGGAAGGAGGTCCCGGTGGAACGCCCCTTCAGCGAGACGGGACACGACGCCAACAGCCGCGGTATCGGACTGGTGGACATGGCATATGCGATCCGGGATGGTCGTCCCCACCGGGCAAGCGGCGCGATGGCGTTTAACGCGATGGAGGCGATGTTCGGCATGATCACCTCCGCCGAGGAGCGTCGATTTGTGGAGATGGAGAGTACCTTTGACCGTCCCGCACCGCTGCCGGCCGAACGCTCTCCCGAGCGCTGGTAAGATGATCATTTATTATGTATACTTGATCATATGAGGTGATCATGAAGACGTGGAACGCGACGGATGCCAAACGGCATTTTTCAGAAGTCATTGCCGGGGCTGAAACAGCTCCGCAGGTAGTTCTCCTGCGGGGAAGGCCGGTCGGCGTTGTTGTCTCCTACGAACGTTTTGTACTGAGTGAGGAGCAGACATCGGAGCGCTCAGTTTCAGACTGGTTGCAGGAGCTGGAGCGATTCCGGCAGGACGAACCGGAAATGGAAGCAGCCGAACGCCCGGACAGACGCGACCAGTTTGGGACGGACTGGGAATGAAGTACCTTCTGGATACAAACATCATAAGTGAGGTGATGCGGAAGCGGCCGGACGAGGGTGTGAACGATTGGTTCCGTACGCTTGAGCGGGTGTCTACGTCAGTTATCTGCCTCGAGGAGCTGATATTCGGTCTGCGCCGTCGACAGGCGTACGCCAAGGAGGCGTGGCTGCGCCGGATGCTGACAGATGTGGGAGTGGTGTTGCCCGTTACCGACTCGGCAGCTCAATGGAGTGGTGAACGCCGTGCAATGCTCGAAGCACAGGGTACACCGGTCCACCAGGCGGATGCGTTGATCGCCGCCTGCGCCTGGGAACACAGTATGGTACTTGCGACCAGAAATACCAGGGATTTTTCCGGCTACGGTATTGCCCTGTTCAATCCGTTCGAACACGGGTAACCCGTAACCGTGGTAAAATGCGCCGGTGGACATGGAAAAGGAGTTTCGGGACATCTCCATCACCCTCGCTCGCCGATACGTGGCGTCCCTTCCCGACTGCACGCCCGACGGCGATATGTTTCACGGCCCTGACTGGACGATAACGCTGCGGGAGCTGGAACCGGTGCCGGTGGGCCCGATGTGCTTTTCCCGCGTCCACTTCGTGCTTCGCGGGAGTCCCGCGGCGACGGAGCGCGTCTGGGGTACGCTCCAGCACCGGTTTATTCGCGGCGGCGCGTGAACGGGGCCGGCCCCTGTAAGGCGGCGCGTGACAACAGGCGGGGCCCCGGCGCGGCGGCGCGTGACAACAGGCCGGGCCCCTGTCCGGCGGCGCGTGAACGCCGCCTGCACAGCTTGTGAGGTCAGCGTATCCGGGGTGTTCCCGTCTCAATCAGACGCTGCAACGTCGTCGCCGGGTCGTCAAACTTGCTCAGGAATATCATCGCCGCAATGATGTACGGTTTGTAGCTGGCCTCTTTGTAAAGGGGCACGCGGTAACGGTCAAAGACCGAGGCGGCGGCCTCGCCCTGTTTACAGCTCACCCCGGAGATATCCGCGGGCAGACAGTGCATGTACAGCGCCTTTCCCCCTTTGGTGGAGGCCATCCGCCGTTCGTCGGCCTCCCATTCGGTGTGGCGGGCGTTTTCCGCAAGCAGCTCCTGTTCCAGCGCTTTGATTCCCGCGTCGTCCCTCGCTCCGTACAGCTCGGTGCGTTTTTCCATCGCCGCAAAGGGCGCCCAGCTCTTGGGATAGACGACGTCGGCGTCGGCAAACGCCTCGTCCATGCTGTTTGTCCGGACGAAGCTCCCGCCGGATTGTTCCGCGTTCCGTTTTGCCACCGCTTCAACTTCGGGCATCACCTCGTAGCCTTCCGGGTGAGCCAGCACCACCTCCGCTCCAAAGCGGGTCATCAGTCCGATAAGTCCCTGGGGTACCGAGAGGGGCTTTCCGTAGGAGGGGCTGTACGCCCACGTCATGGCGATCTTTTTCCCGCGCAACGCTTTGACGTTCCCGTAGTGGTTTATCAGGTGCAGCGCGTCGGCCATGCTTTGCGTCGGATGGTCGATGTCGCATTGCAGGTTGACCAGCGTGGGGCGCTGCTCCAGAACACCGTCGGCGTGACCGCGCTCAACCGCCTCGGCAACTTCCCGCATGTAGGCGTTGCCCTTACCGATATACATGTCGTCGCGGATTCCGATTACGTCCGCCATAAAGCTGATCATGTTGGCGGTCTCCCGCACCGTCTCTCCGTGGGCGATCTGGCTCTTGCCCTCGTCGAGGTCCTGCACTTCCAGGCCCAGCATGTTGCACGCCGAGGCGTAACTGAACCGCGTCCGTGTGGAGTTGTCACGAAAGAGGCTGATGCCGAGGCCGGAGTCAAAGACGCGGCTGGAGATGTTCTCTCCGCGCATCCCGCGCAGAATATCGGCGACCAGAAACGTTGCCTCGATCTCGTCGTCGTGTTTTTCCCACGTCAGCAGGAAGTCGTTGCTGAACATCGAATCGGTGTTGAGCGTTCCGAGGGTCCTGATCGCCTCGGTGAGTCCGTGTTTGTCGTATTTCGGCATCTGTTGTTCCTTTTACTGAATCTTACCCAGGGCGCGTAACACGCGCTCCGGACTGAACGGCCAGTCCCGCAGCCATATTCCCACCGCGTCGTGGATCGCGTTGGCGATCGCCGGAGCGGCGCCGTTGACGCTGATCTCGGATACCGACTTGGCGCCAAACGGTCCAAAGGGATCGTTGGTGTCGATCAGTACCGCCTCAAACTCTTTTGGAATGTCCCCGATCATCGGAACGCCGTAGCTGCGGAGATCCGGGTTGAGGCAGCGCCCCTCGCCGTCAAAAATCATCTCCTCGTACATCGCGTGACCGATCGATTTGACCACCGCGCCGTAAATCTGCCCCAGAACGTACTCCGGGTTGATCGGGGTGCCGCAGTCTTCCAGGGCAAAAAACTTGTCCACCGTCACCTTTCCGGTCCGGACGTTGACGGAGACCTGAACGAAGTGGGCGCCGTAGGGAAAGGAGAACTTGTCGGTGGTAAAGGAGGCGGAGGCGATGATCTGCCCGCTCCCCTCACCGCCCTGGGTGTGCCACGCAAGCTTGCGGTAGGTGAGCTCCCCGGTTTTTCCTCGGGCGATTCCCGGCGATACCAGTTCGATATCCTCCGGCGTCTCGCCGAGCACCGCGGCGGCCTCTTTCTTCATCTTTCCCGCCAGTTTGAGCGCGGCGTTTCGCGCGGCACCACCGGAGAAGTACGTTCCCGAGGAGGCGTAGGCGCCGGTATCAAAGGGCGCCATGTCGGTGTCTCCCGATTGTACGGTGATCTGTTCCATGTCGCAGCGGAGGACCTCAGCGGTCATTTTGGCGCTGACCAGATCCAGTCCCGTCCCGATGTCGGCGCCGCCGGACTGCACAAGAAACGACCCGTCTCCAAGCATCTTCACGGTGGCGGTCGCGTGGTCCAGCCCGGGCAGCCCCGACCCCTGTTGGATCGTGGCAAATCCTTTGCCGATCCGGACGTCCGGGTCGGCGGAGGTTTCCGCTTTGCCCCACTCAAGCATTTGAAAGCCCTGTTCCAGGGCGGGGCCGAGGCCACAGGTAACCGCCGGTGCGGCGGCGCCCTCGCGCCCTTCACCGAGAATTTTCAGAATTTCGAGCATTGCGCCTTCGGTGACGCGGTTCTTTTCCACCAGGTCGAAGTGGTCAATTCCCAGTTCCACCGCCAGCTCTTTCACCGCCATTTGCAGCGCGTAGTTCGCTTTGGGTGCGCCGTACCCCTGATAGGCGCCGGTGGGCGGACGGTTGGAATAATACGCGGTGACGTTGAAGGCGGCGTTCTCACACAGAAAGAGCGGCAGGCTCTTGGATACGCCGTTCATCGGTACGGTCAGCGCGTGGGCGCCGTACGCTCCCTGGTTTGATTCAACGTTCATGTACATCGCCGTGAACGTACCGTCCTTTTTTGCACCGAGTTTGACGGTGATACGCATCGGCTTGCGTGACGAGTTGGCGACGAACTCTTCTTCCCGGGTGTACTGCTGAAACACGGAGCGCCCCGTTTTCCACGCGCAAAACGCTACCAGGTCCTCAATGGTTATATCCTGCTTGGAGCCGTAGCCGCCACCGACGCGTTCCTTGATCACCCGCACCTTGTTTTCCGGCAGGTCCAGGAGCGTCGAAACGATACGCCGCAGGTGGTAGGGAACCTGCGTGGAGGCGTGGATCGTGAGGCGATCACCCTCAACTTTGGCGTAACAGGTGTGTTTTTCCAGCGGCGTGCACTGGATCTGCGTTGTCGTGTAGGTCCGCTCTACCACCGTATCCGCGGCGGCAAACCCCGCCTCTACGTCGCCGATCCCTCCGGAGACGGAGGCGGCGATGTTTTTACGCGGGTTTCCGCCGATCGGGAACTGGTACCGGACCGGTTCTTCCCGGGAATCCACGTCGCGGTTGAGTTGGGCCAGGTCCTCCGGCGCGCCGTCGACGTACTCTATCGGGCCGCCGTGGATAACCGGTGCGCCCTCACGGATCGCATCGTCCCAGTCGATCGCCACGGGCAACGGGTCGTATTCCACTTTGATGAGGTCGAGCGCCGCTTCGGCGATCGCCTCGCTCTCGGCAACGATAGCGGCTACGCGGTCGCCGATGTGACGCACTTTCCGCGACAGGACCATCCGGTCGTACGGTGACGGTTCCGGGAAGCCCTGTCCCGCCTGGCTGTACACCCGTTGCGGCGCATCCTCGTGGGTGAAGACCGCCACGACACCATCAAGGGCGCGCGCCGCGGTGGCGTCGATCGAGGTGATCCACGCGTGGGCCACCGTGCTTCTGAGCACTTTGAGTACGCAGCTTCCCGCTTCCACCCGGTCCTCAACAAAAACTTTTTCTCCCGCGACCATGCGGGCCGAGTCTTTCTTGGGTGCCGGTTTGCCGACGACGGTGTAGTCCGGTCCAAAGGAGGGAATCGCGTTCTCCCGCTGCGCGGTTGGGTCTTTCATACGACTGGCCGCCAGCGCCACCGCGTCAAAGAACTGACGATAACCGGTTGCGCGGTTGAACAGTGGGGAGAGTGCGTCTGTGATCGCTTCGCGATCGGGGTCGGGATTGCGTTCGAGCAGTTCGTGAATCATCAGCGCCGCGGCGGGCGAGTTGTACCCGGACTGGACGCACCCGGACTCCAGCATCGCCTGTTGCACGATGCTGAGATTTCGCGCGTCACCAAACGACTCGATCGTCCGGACGTCGCGCCCCTCTAGCTGCGGTGCCAGGAGAATGTTGGCCCCGACGATCTTCCCGTCAAGGAGGATCGTATCCGAGCCCGCAAAGCCGAAACTGTCGTCGGAGTTGCGCACGGAAGGGATTCCGTGGCGTTGCAGAAAGCGCTGGGCGCGTTCGCCCGGTTGGCCGTCCAGCGTAACGGCGCGTCCGTTCAGGGTAAATGAAACGTTCATCACGATGCCTCCCGGATACACGCCTGGATACAGTCGGTGACTTTCACCGCGTTGAGGTAGGGCTTGAAGACGGTGGTCCCGAGAAAGTCCTCCGGCGGGTCGATCGCCGCGGCGATCGCCGCCTCCAGGGCCGCCGCGTCGACGTCCGCGCCCGCGGTGGAGGCGCTGCTCCGCGGTTCCACCGCGGGCGCGGCCGTCGTCTCGGCGGCCCTGGAGGCGGCGATCTCCGCGGCGATCCAGTCAATCGCTTCGAGCAGGCGCGGCTGCCACAGCGCGCGCATCA
>JAQIBO010000242.1 GCA_027859055.1 Spirochaeta sp. | reverse complement strand
AAGTTACCGAATACGTCTCCTGGACGCGGCACTTCATGACTCCCGACCTCTTTGCGATCTCCGCCAAGACGTGGGAGAAACTTTCCGACGATCAGAAAACGATCATCCGGGAAGAGGCGACCAAGGCAGTTGAGTACGAACGAAGCATCTGGGCGGAAAACACCGAAGAGGCGATCGACGCGCTTCTCGAAGAAGGTGTCAAGTTCAACGATGTTGCCGACCTGGATGCGTTCCGCGAAGCCACCAGCTCCCTGTGGGGCGAGTACGATGCGGAATACCAGAACGGTTTGTTCGACGCGGTTCTCGCGGCGGCCAAATAACCACCGCGGCGTACAGCTAAAATCAAAGTACGCAGGCAGGGCTCATTCGTGGGTCCTGCCTCATCTTTAGAGGTGCCATAGATGATATACGGAAATATTCAGACCCTATCGGACGAGCGTCTCTATCCGGTGGCAATTCAACGCGCCCTGAAATATCTGGCTGAAACGGACGTTGCGGCGCTGGAATTTGGAGTTCACGAACCGGACGATGTGTTTTCTGTTCAAGTGATTGATCTGACGACGAAAGAACGAAGCACTACAAAAGCCGAAATCCACCGTGAAAAGCTTGATCTCCATTTTTCCCTGACCGGAGAAGAAACGGTGTACGGTCGCGTCGCGCCTACCGATCAACCGGAGACAGACGAACAGTTTGCCGAACTCGACATCGGTTTTTTCGATATGATGGACGAAGAGTTGGAACTCCGCCTCAACGTTGGTGACTTCGTGATCTTCTTCCCGGGAGAGGTTCACCGGCCGGGGTGCCAAAAAGACAAGCTTTCTGCTATCAAAAAGATTGTGGTTAAAATGAGAGGGGCCGACGTAAACAGATAGAAACCCCACGGCCGCACGGAAACACATGTGAACATCTACGATATAGCAAAAGAATCGGGAGTTTCGATCTCCACTGTCTCCCGTGTGCTCAACAACCATCCGAACGTTACGGAAAAGACGCGCGAACGGGTCGGCGCGGTGCTGAAAAAACACAACTACGTTCCCAGTTCGGTGGCAAAAAGCCTTGTCAACAAGGCGACCCACGCGATCGGGGTGATGGCTCTTGACGTGCGTCACCTCCATTACGCGAACATCGCATTTACGATAGAGCAGAAGCTGAGCTCCTACGGATACACGGCGATCTTGTGCAACACCGGGTACGACCGCACCAAAATGGATGATTACGTTCGGGTGCTTGCGGAAAAACAGGTCGACGGGGTGATCATGGTGGGGTCGGTTATGTCGAGTGAAGAGACCGCCGCCAGTATCGAACGGTATTTGCGAACGACGCCGGTTGTGATGCATAACACGACGCTCCACGGTGAAAATATCTACAACATTTCCACCGAGGAGGCGCACGGAATCGTCCTTTCCGTTGATTATCTCGCCGGGGAACGCGGTATTCGCGATATCGCGTTTGTGCAGGATTACGATACCACCGTCGGTTACCAGAAACACGCAACGTATCGCGAAAAACTTGAAGCGTACGGTATCCCCTACGATAAGCGCCTGGTGGTGCGGACGAAAAGCGGCGTGGAAGGCGGCCGGGCGGCGGTCGCGGAGCTTGCCGAGCGCGGTGCCGAGTACTCAGCGTTGATTGGCTGCGATGACATTACCTGTCTTGGTGCGATGCGACAGCTGGCGGTCTACGGCCGCCGCGTCCCCGAAGATGTCGCCGTGATTGGTTTCAACAACACCGTGTTTGCGGAGATCTCCGACCCGCCGATGACGGTGATCGACAACAAGGAAGAGATGACCGGTATTGCACTGGCCCGTGCGATGGCAGATGTGTTGCGCGGCAGGGACATCGCGTCGCAAACGATTCTGTATCCGGAGTTGATCCGGCGGGGCACGGCCTGAAGCGTGAGTTCGCGTCGGCCCACGTTGGCCGGCAAATTTGACGCACACATGAGTGCGACCAGAGGAATGAAACGATGAAAACGGACAGGTATTCTCACAAAGAGCTTCAGCATATGGCGAAGACGCTTCTCGAGCGGGCGGGGCAATCCGCAGACGTGGCTGAAGTCATCGCCGATATCCTGGTGGAAGCTGACATGATGGGCCACGCGACCCACGGTCTCAACCTGCTTCCGGCGTACCTGGAAGAGCTGGCTGACGGCGGCATGGACGCGTCCGGTGAGATCGACGTGGTTCGTGATAACGGGTCGGCAGTCGTGTGGGACGGCCATTACCGTTCCGGCGTGTACCTCACCGAGCGCGCCATAACAGAAGCGCTCGAGCGTTCGAAGGAGTACCCCGTTGTAACCTATGCAATCCGCAGGGCGCACCACATCGCGTGTCTTGCCGCATATATGCCCAGGATTATTGCGGCGGGGCGGGTCGGGATTCTCGCCGCATCCGACCCGAACGCACAGATGATCGCGCCGTATGGCGGAAAAACACCGGTGTACTCACCCAACCCGATGGCGGCGGCGATACCGGCCGGACCGAACGGACCGATCATTATCGACATCAGCACCTCTGTAACCGCCGGTGGTGTGGTTCACAGCCACCGCAAACTGGGCACGCCGCTCCCCGGAAAGTGGCTGCTTGACGGTGATGGAAACGCCACGGATGACCCCAACGCGCTGCGCGGGGATCCTCCCGGAACGATCCTGCCGCTGGGTGGCGACGATGCGGGCTACAAAGGCTACGCGCTGGGACTGATTATCGAGGCGTTGACCTCAGGGCTCGGCGGCTACGGGCGCAAAGACAACCCAACCAACTGGGGAACGTCGGTATACCTGCAGATCATCGACCCTGACGCGTTTTCCGGTCTGGCCGCCCTGGAAACGGAGATGGGAGTGCTGACAGCAGCGTGCCGCGATGCCGAACCGCGCAGCGGATACGATGAGGTGCGCGTCCCCGGCGACCGGGCATTGGTGTTGCGTGAGCGGTCGTTACGGGACGGGGTGGAGATTTCGGAACTGGTGTTCGGACGAATTCGGACATTGTGCAGCGAGGCGGGCATTGAAACACCCGCGACGCTGGAAAGAGACGTCTGATAATGAGTAAACAGTTGAAAAGCGCGGACGCGATGATTTCCTGGGGCATTATCGGCGCCGGTGATGTGTGTGAAAAGAAAAGTGGTCCCGCCCTGTACAAGGCACCGGGTTCAGAAATTGTTGCGATAACGAAACGAAAGCCCGACGCTGCTGCGGACTTTGCTGCGCGTCACGGTGTGGAGCGCTGGTACACCGATCCGGGGAAGCTGATCACCGACGACGCAGTTGACGTTGTCTATGTTGCCACCCCGCCGCATCTGCATCGAGAGTACGCGGAACAGGCG
>JAQIBO010000184.1 GCA_027859055.1 Spirochaeta sp. | reverse complement strand
ATTCGACGGGGTACCACCGGGTTCTGGCTGGCGGCACAGGAAAACGGGCATTCTAAAAAACATCGAAAAAAAATAGTGAGGAATTTTGTAAAAGGTTATCTGGACGGTCTGGAATCATTTGCAAAGGACGATACAGAAAAAACTTTTCAGTATCGCATCGATAGCAGTCCCAAATTGATCAAGAAATTGCTGGAGGACTCACTGGAAAGCCGGAAGGACTTTTTGGAAGAAAAGATAACCCAGGCGGGAAAGGAGTTCGTTATATCAGATGAAATCGTGCCCCACAGCACGCATTTGGAAGCATTTCAAGAAACCATTGATCGCTATATATCAGAGAATGACATCAGCATACCGACAGACAACAAAGATTTTTTTACGGTGAAAGATGTGGCCGCGAAAAAGGGAAGCGGCACTGCCAGTCTGGGGCTTGAGCGCTTCTGGGTATTGATTGAAGGTAAGTCGGAAAAACCAGATGATGGGATCATTCTGGAAATGAAGCAGGCCAGAAGGTCCGCGCTGGCAGGCCTCGTCCCTGATTCAGACAGAAATAACAAAGATGCTGAACATATGGCGGAGCAAATTGTCCAGGCACATGATATTCATCTGGTCGGGGCTGATGCCTTCTACGGATATGTGCAGCACGACGGAAAAAGCTATCTCATCAGAGAAAGAAGCCCGTTTAAAAACGATATGGATCTTGACGAGCTAAGCAGTAAAACCTTTCGGAAATATGCTCGTATCTGTGGCAAGGCCCTCGCCCAAACTCATGCACGCTCTGATACGCACACCGGTCTCACGGAAAAAAATGGTGCGGAAAACGCCATTCTGGATTCTGTCATACCGGACGTGTTTATTAACGATATGGTGCGGTTCGCCAAATTTTCGGGACATCGAATCCTTGAAGACCACAAACTATTCAAAAAAGACTTCAAAGCAGGTGCCTTTCGGTTCAATGTAACCGCACCGTGAACCCCTGCTACGAAAGTGCGGCGCGTGTAGATCAGGCCAGACCGGAAAGAGCAAGTCCTACCAGGTACGCCGCGGCGGAAGCGATGCCGCCGACAACCAGCATTTCGAGTCCTGAGATCAGCCAGTTGCGACCGGTGATAAAGACCTTGAGGGATCCCAGGCCAAAGAGGGTTCCGCCGGTCAACAGGCAGGCGAGCAGAAAGGAGGAACTCGCAAGCGGTGGGAAAAACTGGGCAACTACATAGGCAAGCAGCGGAACAAACCCGAATACCTCGAAGGAGAAAAAGGTGGCCACCGCGTTACTCAGCGGCGATTCCCGCTCCTCAATGATGCCCAGCTCCTCGACCATCATCACGTCTACCCAGGCCGTACGATTATGGGAAAGTCGTTCTACGATCTCCCGGGCATCCTCTTTGTCCATGCCCTTTGCGGTGTACAGTTCCACCATCTCCTGTTTCTCACCGTCAGGATAATGATCTACCTCCCACTCCTCCCGTTTTCGCTCCATCGCGTTGTACTCGTTTTCACTCTTGGTGCTGAGATAGTCTCCGACGGCCATGGAGAGTCCGTCGGCAACTAAATTGGCAAATCCCAGTATCAGGACCACCCCCGCCGAAAGAGAGGCTCCAGCAACTCCCGCCACGACCGCAAAGGTAGTAATAATTCCGTCGAGCCCGCCGTAGACGATGCTTTTTACGTACTTCCCCCTGCCCTGCGTGTGTTCTTCTTCAGGGCCGGCTGTCTGGGCCATTTCCGCCGAATGAGCCCTCCGGCTTGCCTCGGAATCTCCCTTTTGAACGGCTTCACGGGCTTTGTCAACATTGCGTGAAAACATATTCAATCCTCCTGTTCTTTGCGTATCTCCCTTTATGTCGCGGACATTTCCTTGCTCAGCCAGAAGCCGGACCCGAGAAGCAGCGCACCTCCAACGATCATGCCCGTGCCGGGAATCTCTCCAAATATGAGAAAGCCCAGAAACGAGGCGACTACCGGCGAAACGATGATGTCCACCAGAGAGTAGGTATTGGCATGAATTTTTTTGAGCACAAGGGAGATCCCGAAGTAGGCAAAACCGGTGGAGACAACCCCCAGACAGAGGGCCCACAGCAGTACCGGAAGCTCAACCCCCAGAGCAGGATACGCAATCATCGCGGACACCTTGCCCGGACCGAATATGAAGATCGACGGAGCCAGCACGATCGCCCCTACGAGCATCGACCAGGCGATGTCGTTGTCCGTTTCAGTCTTGCCCTCGTATCGCATATAGGTGACCATCGCGGCGTAAACGGCACCGTCGGCCAGAGCGATCAAATTGCCGGTCATATTACCGCCGCTCAGTGGTTTGGCCACAACGATACCCACCAGGGCAATACCGAAAATAGCCACATAGCTCAGCTTCGGTTTTTCCCCAAGAAATATTGCGGAGAAAATGAAGGTGAAAAAGGGTGCTACACTCCAGAAAATCACCACGTTGGCGATGGGGGCGAGGGTCATGGCAAAGTTGAAGACACTTATCTGTAGAGCTATCAGCAAGCCCACAATGAGGGTGTCTCTCAGGTTGCCCCGGGGCCAGTCGTTCTTGTTCCCCGTCAGGGGGAACGTGATCAGCAGAAATACTGCCGCCGCCGCCAAGGCATAAAAGTTGAGGGTGTTGATCGGAATCAGCCCGTCTGTAAGCTTGACAAAAACCCCGATCGTTGCCTCGGAGAGTGTAATTAGGAGAAGCAAAAGACCAGTTTTTAGCATTCTGTAAGCCCCCAGAGCCTCTGTAGAAGGTCGCACCGGCAACCGACCAGGGTCAAGTATTGCGTCGACGATTCTACGGGACGGGCAGCGAATCGGACGACACCGGGTGTTAACCCGGTGCCGTTTCAAAGATCAGTCGTCGGACAATCCGTCCTGTGCCTGCCAGTACCCCCAGTACAACGAACCAAACTCCAGGTAGACCGGGGCCTGGACATCGTCATACGCGGTTGCGAGAGTTCCGGTCGCGATGGCGTTGATCGGTCCGCTGTGGATGCGATCGCCGGTGGCATCTTCCGCCACGTACAGTTTCTGCATCGCCTCCGCCGTTTCGGTATCTACCGATCCGTCGGTACGGAAGCGGGACATATCCACTCCGTGTGTTTCGAAATAGGTAACCATCCGATCCGGCGGATCGATCTGGGTCGATCCCGGAGCGCCTTTTGCCTTGGGAGGTATTGCCGCGGCAGACGCGGCAACCAGTAATGCAACGGCAAAACCAGCCGTTATCCTGCGTGCCATTGAACGATTCATAATAGCTCCTTCCCGACGGATCATCTCCGCCGGTGTTGATATTCTGAATTTACCTCCTCCACCTGAATCCATACTGATGTGCAGATGGAATGATTCTGAAGCGTAGATCAGTTTGTTTTCAGCTTCCCTTCAGCCAGGTTTCATATTGCTCGGCAATAATCACGACAACGATGTGGAGCGATACGGGCGGTCGGCTCGTGCTCCAAACAACTCGAGGAGGAACGGATAATGAAACGATTGTTCATGTTCGGATTGGTACTGACAGTGGCAACAACGGCAGCGTTCGCACAGGAAACGGAGCCGTCCGTGGACGTCAACGGAAATGTGACGTGGGGATTTGTGGCAAATCCGGACGAATCCCAGTACGACGACGTACTGGACTGGGCTGACATCTCTTTCAGTGGAACCGCGGATGAATACAACACGTACAAGTTTTTACTGGAGTTCTACGGGGATGCCCCCGAGGGTGGAGACAATCCCGTAATGCTTGATGAGGCGTTCGTGACAACAAACATCGCCCGGTATTTCGGAATTGAAGAGCAGGGGATCGTTATCGATTGGCGAAACGGTTACGACGACTCCAACGCGGCGATTCTGTCGGCGGGTACGCGGTTTGGCCTTGACGAGATTACCGACACGGAGGAGTTGGCGACCGACGACATCTGGATGTCGGAAGTGACGTTCGGGTTTGCCGACATCGTTCGATTAAAAACCGCCTGGGGCTGGGACAACGCTCAGGGCGAGGACGATATTCCGGACCTCTTGATGGAAGCCTCGACGGCGATATCCGGCTTCAACATTGCGGCGAGTTACGCAACGAATCGTACAACCGGTGGAACCTTTGGAATGACAACGAACGTAGCGTTGGCGGAACTGGTGCCCACCATGGCAACATCCGGATTGACCATCGATCTGGGCGCCAGCGTTGCGCACAATTTCTCGGAACAGGACGACTATGACGATTCCGGGGTCACATGGACGTCGATTGCGCCGGAACAAACCGTGTGGGGTGCGTCGCTCAAAACGGGAATTGCCGGCGCTGACGTCGGTGTGTCTTATAAAGGTGGTGTGGAAGACGATGAGAACAACGCCCTCGGGTTTGCCGTTTTTGGTGTTGACGCGGGCTACCAGATCATCGAAGACCTTGGAGTATACGGTGGCCTCGCGTTCGATTTCACCGATTATGAGGAGATTGACGCATCTGCCGACAACATAGACGGTCTCGCCGGCGGAGAAGTCGGAGCTTCATTGGACATCGGGTCGTCCAACTTCAAGGCCGGCTACTGGTACACGGACGGATACGGCGCCGGTGCGATTAACGCACTCGGAGCCAATCAGGATGGCGGCGTCTTTTTCCGCTTCACCCACAGCTGGGGCGCATAATCTCCGACGACGTAGCGCGGCAACACACGTGCGCCCGCCCTCGACAACCATCGAGGGCGGGTTTTTCGTACCCTTCGTGAGGTCCTTGCGAAATTCCGATTTCAAGGGAACCTCTGTCACCGGGAGCAATTATGAGTCCAACCGCGTTGCTCATTAACGGAACCGCCGGCGTCGCGCTCATCATCGCAGCAATCTACGACCGCGCCCGGACGGGCCGGGCGGTAAAAATGGCGATCAAGATGACGATCGGGATGCTTCCGATGGTGGTGGTGATTATTCTCCTCATCGGAGTCCTGTTCGCGTTTGTCTCGCCGGAGATGCTTGAGCAGTTTCTGGGCGCCCAGTCGGGGCCGCTTGGAGCGGTGCTGGTGGCGATTGTGGGTGGAGTCCTCCACGTTCCGGCGCTTCTCGCGTTTCCCTTATCCGCATCACTTCTGGACCGGGGCGCGTCGGTTACGGTTGTTGCGGCGTTTATCACCAGCCTGACGATGATCGGAGTCGTCACGCTCCCGCTGGAGATCAAAGAGCTTGGACGGCGCTTCGCGCTGCTGCGCAACGGACTCAGTTTTCTCGCCGCCCTGTCGATCGCATTTATTATGGGGGCGGTGTTATGAGCATCAAATCCTGGCTGCCCGCATTCGTCCTTGTCGGTGTAATTACGCCACTTCTTGTTGCGTTTCCCGCCGGACGGGAGCCATTTACCCAAACCGTCACCGAATACAGTTTGGAGATGATCGCAATTCTGCCGGCGGTAATGATTCTGATGGGATTAATGACAGTCTTTGTCTCCAACGAGTTCATCGGGCGTGTGTTGGGTCACACCTCCGGCGTGTGGGGGATGGTTGTGGCGTTTATCCTGGGGACGTTGCCAACGGGGCCGTTGTACGTCGCGTTTCCCTTCGCCCGCACACTCCGCGACAAGGGTGCGCGGACGGTCAATATCGTGATCTTTCTCTCCGCGTGGGCGTGTATCAAACTGCCCCAGGAACTGGTGGAACTCCGGTATCTCGGATGGCGATTCATGGTGACGCGCCTGATGCTGTCCATCGTGTTTGTCACGCTCATGGCGATGGTGATCGGTCGCGGGTCAAAAACCGACGCGAGGGCCGCCAAACCCCAGCCATGATCGATCCGCCGCGACTCCCGATGCGAAATAGTAGCGTAAACAGGTGCGAAAAGGTAGCGTAGATGCGTGCGAAATGGCAGCGTGTCCCGTCGGTTACTAACGACGGGTTGTGTCGGCGGGTTCTTCGCGATGCTCAATCGCGATCACCACCTCCCCTTCGGGAAGCCCGGTCCGCAATGGGTCAAGGTACCGCTGGACCCGTTTCGCCCGAGTGGGATCCTCCAGATAGCCCCACCAGCCGGTCCCCTGTTTGGCGTCACCAATGAGCCCCGGTGGTGCGATGACCAGGCATTGTTTTCCGGTGACCCGACCAAGGACACTCCCGATGATCGACTTGCCCAGCCCGACAACGTCGGCAATGATCACTTCGTTTTAGCTCTACAGGATCGACATCGCCTGGTTGATCGCGTCCACCTGAAAGCTCATCGAGCGGTACGTGGGATTGCCGTGCAGATCGGTCGGTTCCGCGAGGCCCGGGCGGGTCAGGTCGCTGCTCCCGGTGATCCACGCGTGGTGGTGGCCCAGGTGTTGCGTCAGGGTGGGCCGAAAGGTGAAGTGGTACAGTTTGGCGTGGTTGGGCTCCCGGATCTTGCGGATCTCGATCGCGCCGGAACGGACCAGATCAACGAACAGGGACGCCCGCTCTTAGAACTTTCGCGTATCCATGTGGGGGCCCGGAAGGACCGCGCGGCCCTTCTCGGTGAGGCGGTATTTCTGGTTGCGGCTCGTCGGTTTATCGGGGATCGTCATCTCGATGAGACCGGTTTCAACCAACGGACGGAGATAGTTCTGTTGAAACGTCCTCCAGTGCTTCAGGCCCAGATGGTTCATGATCTCCCGTGCACTCCGCGGTTCCCTGCAGAAGAGGACAACTTGTGCGGTGACTTGTGCGGTAATGTCCTCGAATCGGCGCGAAATCCGATCCAAATCATTATCCAGATGAGTTTTATCGGGTCCGTCATCTTGTGCGGTAACTGGGTCGGTAACTGGTACGGTCGATGCGCGAACCGGTAATCGTACCAGATAATGGGTCCGGTCGTCGTCGGTCCGGAACTCCGGGAGCGGCGAGCCGTTTCCCTCCATCGCCCGGAGTATCTTGGGAATACCGGTGGATCGCCCCTCGGTGAGGTCCAGTTCCTTGAGAAACTCCCCGATGCGGCGGTTGCGGTAGCGCCGGGTGACGGCGCGTCCCATCCGGAGGTCCTCCATGTTGATCGACCGGTCGGGACCGAGGAAGCTCAGCACGACGAGGTCATCGGGGGTGATCCGGACTTCAACGGGCTCCCGGATCTCGTAGGAGCGGTGGTACACGGCGTTGATCACCGCCTCCTCTATCGCCGGGTACGGAATGTTCCAGAAGCGGTCCGCCTCCGCCCGGTCGTCGTGTTTGACCACCGTCTCGGTGAGGTAATTGCGACGGATGTAGTCCAGCGCCTCCCGGGTCATCCGCGCCAGCGGGCCGGTAAAGATCTTCTCTTCAAAGCGATCTCCTCCGGCGCCGTCGGGAAACCACACCACGTCTATCTGCGTGACCGGGAAGAATCGGCGTGGGTCGTCGGTGAAAAAGAGCAGGCCGACGTTCTTTGGAAAGGCACGTTCCCGCGGACCGCCGACGATGTTCATCCGCTCACCCGTTCCGGCGGAGCGGCTGCGCGGAAGCGTTCGACGTAGGTCGCGATGTAATCCGTTATTGCCCGCGTCGGCTCAATCGATTGATCATTACCAAACTATAATCTTGGAATTGCACCCTGTCTACACTGGGCAGCTGGGCGCTGTCTTGAATACGTGATATCTTATGTACTGAAATGCTTGCGAAACTCACCGTACGAAACCAGCTCACGATTCCCAAAGAGATCGCGCGGCAGTTTCCGGAGGTCACCTACTTCGACGTAACGACCGACGGTGGAAAGGTCATTCTGACGCCGCTGAAGACCAGTCGCGCCGACGAGGTACGGGAGCGGCTGGCTGAGTACGGCATCTCGGCGTCCGACATTGACGACGCCGTCGACTGGGCACGATCCGGTGTGGACCAATGAGCCGCTCCGGACGGTATTCGATACCAACGTGGTGGTCTCGGCGCTGCTGTTTTCCGGGGGAAGTGTCGCGTGGATTCGTGACGCCTGGGCCGGCGGTTCTGTCGTTCCGGTTGTCAGTCGGGATACACTGCAGGAGTTGGTTCGGGTCCTCGCCTATCCCAAATTTCGATTGAATCCTGACGACCGGGAGGAGCTTCTCGGCGATTACGTCCCGTATACGCAGCTCACCGAAACCCCGGAGCAACACGACACGCCACGTTGTCGTGATCCTCACGATCAGATATTCGTGGATGTGGCCGTATCGGCACGCGCGGACGCGCTGGTGAGTGGTGACCGCCATCTCCACGAGCTTGGCCCCTTTCTCAACACGCCGGTGTGGTCACCGGCCGAGCTCAGAGAGGAATGGCACCGACGTTACGGGAGGTAGGTACCGTCCCGCGCAACTTGCCTGACCGCGATCGTACGTCGCCAATCACTAAACCTGACGAAAGGAAAGCCGGAACAGCAGCCCGTCAAAACCGGTGGTGGAAATCTTGGCGTCAAACCGCTCCTGCAACCCGTGAAACAGGGCAAGGGCCATCGGGTCCGGGGTGAGTCCGTTGCCGATCGGTACGCCGTCGGCGGTGCGGGCGGTCAGCGTAATCTCCACTCGGTCGTCGAGACGACGTAAGGACACGATGAGCCGTGCGTCATTGAACTCGCTCTGATCGACATCACCGATGACCGCCAACGCTTCGCTGACGATGACCGCCACATCCATCGCACGCTGCATCGGCAACGATATGGGATCCATCTCGAACTCGACCGCCTGGATAGACTGGAACAGCTCCCGGAGCTCGGTGAGGTACGTTGAGAGAGATACCGACTCCGAGGCAGGACAGGCGGCGAAGTAGCGGTACGACTGTGCCAGCGTCCGGAGCCGCGTCTGGGTGCGTACAAGAAGGTGAGCCCGGGAAGTCTCGGTAAACAGTAGCGTCTGGAATTCGAGCAGGCGGGATACCAGGTCGAGATAGATCTCCGCGGCGCGCTCTACGGACGAGTCGCCGGGAGAAGCGAGGCTGTTCCCGATTGCGACGGCGGTGGTAATGAGAAGGTCAACTTCTGCGGGAGTCCATTCCCGTTCCCGGGAGCAGTCGTCAAAGCCGATAAACCCCCAGAGCTCGCCTTCGGCGCAAATCGGAAGCACCAGGAGGGACAGGATGCTTTGCGCCGTCAGCAGGTGGTGTTCTTCATCCGGCAGCGAAGAAACTGTTCCGACTACCGGCCGGTACGCGCGCAGTTCCCGCATCCATCGGCCGTAGCCGGATGCAACCATCGGAATTCCCTGCAGGTCCGGGTTATCGATCTGGGGTCCCGTGCGTGTTGAGGTCCACTCAAAACGCTGGGACGCGTAGTCGGTCTCCGTGTCGTCCTGAGTAACCTGGAATATGTACACCCGGTCCACGGCCGCAGCCTGGCCGATTCCGGCGAGGGTGTTGTTGATCGCCTCGGTGGAGCCTGGTTGTTTCAGGAGAACCTTGAACGCCTCCAGGACGCTGTCGATGACGGGGTGATATTCTTTCGATGATGCCATTGAGACCCAACTATATCACATGAACAGGCGATAGAAACCAGATCAGTCGCACCCGCTGACAAGCGCCTCAATTGCGTTTCGGTCCAAAACCTGTACGGTTGCACCACTCACCCAGATCATCCCTTCATCGGCCATCTTGCCGAGTTCCCGGGAAAGGGACGGGCGGGCGACGCCGAACATGTCCGCAAGCTCCTGCCGCGAGTGAGAGACGTGGATGTAATCAACGCCGTTGCGATCGGTCCGGATCTTTTCCTCGCTGATGAATACGGCAATCCGTTGTCGCAAGGACGCAAACTGGGTGAGCCGCAGCCGCGCGGCAAGAAACGCGGTCCGGCGTCCCGCGTCACCTAATAGCGCTTCGAGAACGCTTCGGTTTTGTTGGCTCATCGTCAAGAGCGTCTCGCGTCCTAACCACGCGTATGCACATGCGGAATCGGCAACCACCGTCACCGGAAAGTGTGGGTTCGGCGCAAAGAGCATCGCCGTGGCGATTACGTCCGGGCCGTGAAAATTTTCCACGATCATCGCGTGACCATCTCCGGTAATTATTTCGGCGTGCGCGTTGCCGTCCAGCAGGATCAGTAAAGCGGTCATCGGCGTTCCCCGGGAGACGATCTCGTGTTCCGCCTCCGCCGTCCTGATCGTCTCAAAAAGATGCTCGGCGACACCGGTGAGCTCTCGGTCTGAAAGTTGTTCGAAAAGGGGGATCGCGGACAGTGCATGGTTGTACTTGAAACTCTCTGCTGGTTCGTGTCTGTGCATCGGTCCGATATCCTTATTCGTTATCCTGACAAACTGTGTAACCTATGTTACCGACATTTCACGCCTTCGGGAGGATACTTCTTACCCAGGAGGCACCCATGAATACGCCACATACCCATCTTACGTCCGGTACGGTCGCAATTCAAGGCAGTCCCCGGTTGGGATTGCTTGGATCAACCGTGGGATTTTTTATCGGCTTTGCCGCCGTCTCGCTTTTCGGACCGACGGTGGCGTACCTGCAACAGGCCACCGCGCTGAGCGCCGCCGCGGCGGGACTGCTCATCTCGATCCCCAACCTCACCGGTTCGCTCTTGCGGATTCCCTTTTCCGCAATGGTCGACGGTGACGGTGGCCGCAAACCGTTTCTCATCCTGCTGACCGTATCACTGATCGGCGTGATCGGAATCGCCACGATCATTTCTCAACCGGCGGAAGCGCTGCCGGGGCTGTTTCCGTGGTTGCTCCTTTTCGGCGCCCTGGGCGGATTTGGAAGCGCAACGTTTTCCGTCGGTATTAGCCAGACCTCCTACTGGTTCGGGCGATCCCGTCAGGGGAGCGCGTTGGGAACGTACGCGGGGCTCGGAAACCTGGCCCCCGGTATTTTTGCGTTCCTCCTCAGCACCGTCACGATACCGCGTTATGGGTTGCCCGCGTCCTATATGATCTGGGCTGTCCTGCTTGCGATCGGGACGATCGCGTACTTCATACTCGGAAAGAACGCGCCGTACTTCCAGCTCCGAAAAGCCGGTGTTCCCGACGCGGAAGCGCGGGAACAGGCGCAAGCCGCGGGGCAGGAGCTCTATCCCGCGGGAACGATGCTACAG
>JAQIBO010000182.1 GCA_027859055.1 Spirochaeta sp. | reverse complement strand
TGCGCTCGGGGATGTGGGTTGCGCCGATCGAACTCAGCGCTTTGATCTCGCCGAAGAGGTTGTCGATGACGTAGCGCCAGTGGCAGAACATGTCCACCATCATGCCGCCGCCGTCCTCTTTGCGGTAGTTCCAGCTGGGGCGCTGGTTGGGCTGATGCACGCCGTCGAACACCCAGTAACCGAACTCCCCACGGACCGACAGAACGGTTCCGAAGAACCCCGTATCCAGCAGGTACTTCAGTTTGCGCAGCCCCGGCAGCCACAGCTTGTCCTGGACAACGCCGTTCTTGATGCCCGCCCGGCGCGCCTCATCGGCGAGGGCGAGGGCGGTGGCGGCGTCGGTGGCGGTCGGCTTTTCACAGTACACCGCCTTGCCCGCGGCGATCGCTTTGCGGAGGCCGTCGGCGCGCAGCTGGGTGAGGGTTGAGTCAAAGTAGATTTCGTTGCGGGACTCGGCGAGGGCGCCGTCAAGGTCGGTGGTGTACTCCAGTGCGCCATGCTCCGGCTTGAGTTGCGCCGCAAGGGCGGCCAGTTTGCGCTCGTTGCGGCCGACAAGCACCGGTACGGGCATTATCATTTCACCGGATGCTCCCTGCACGCCGCCCTGGGCGCGAATTGCAAGGACGCTGCGGATCAGGTGCTGGTTGGTTCCCATGCGTCCGGTGACGCCGTTCATCAGGATTCGTATCTCTCTCATCGGTGTGTTCTCCTCATCTGTGTGTGTCTATACGGCGGTTGTGCACGCCGCGGCGATGCGACCCAGCCACTCGTTCTGGTCCATCGCCCAGTAGCGCTCGGAAAAGATCTCTACTTCGATATGGTTCCTGAAACCGGTTGCTTCCACATCTGCGCGGATCGCGGGAATGTCGATCGCCCCTTCGCCCATGAGGCCGCGGTCAAGGAGCATGTGCTCCGTGGGGACGCGCCAGTCGCAGACGTGAAACGCGCCAAGCAGATTCTCGGTGCCGGCGATTGTGATGTTGACGCTGAGGTTCTCATCCCACCAGAGGTGGTAGACGTCCACTACGGCGCACACGGTGGGTGTGGGCGGGGCGCCGGTTGCGAGATTTGCCGTCACGGCGATGCGGTTTGCCTGGCCAAGGGTGGTTACGGCGCTGCGCGTGTCCGCGTACATCGGGTGAAGCGGTTCGATGCCGAGGCGCACTCCCGCGGCGGCGGCGGTGGGGGCCAGCTCGATGAGCGCGTCGGTGATCATCCGGCGGCTGTCATCAAGACCGACTTCCGGGTCGGCGCCGCAGACAAGCACGATAAGGGGCAGCCCGAGGGCGTGCGCCTCCTCGATGCACCGGCGGTTATCCTCCAGCGCCGCGGCGCGCTGTGCGGCCTCGGCGTGGGCGAAAAAGCCGCCTCGGACGAGGCTGACGCCGGTGAGGCCCGCCTCACCAAGCTGCCGCCTGACCGTTGCCGGCGAGCGGCCGTCCATCGCGTCGCGCCAGATAGAGATACCCCCGAAGCCGGCGCGGGCGTATTCGTCGATCGCGCGTTCGATCGGCCACGGTTTGGTGGTCACCGTGTGAATTGCAAACCGCCGCAGGTCGGTAATCGGTTGCGGTCGTTTCACGAGGACGCTCCGTTGGGCGCGGCGGCGGAACCGCCGGCGGCGTCGATGTCGAAAAAGCGCTGCGCCGCGCGGCCCTCAGCCTCGCGGTGGAGCATCACCGCCAGCTCCAGCAGGTGGTAGTCCCCCCACATGCAGCTTTCACCGTTGGGCACCTTCTGCCCCGGGGCGACGTAGTCCCAGCCGTTGGGCTGGTGGTACACCGAGTGCAGGAGGATCCCCTCGTGGGTGTCGCCGGTACTGATATACGGCTCGCCGAAGAGGGTGTTGGCGGCAACCAGCGTTGCCGCGCGATACCGCTCGGCGCGCCGGGCGATGGCGGCGGCGGTGTGGCGCTGCGGGCCTTCGCCGTCAAGATCAAGCTCCATGTGAGCGAGGCGGTCCGCCTCCGCTTCAAGGTAGGCGGCGAGCCGCCACAGCCCCTGCGCGGTAATTGCGGCGGCGGAGCTGTCCACCGGTTCGTGGGCGTTATACGGCTCCGCCGGGCGGCTCAGATAGTCACCCAGATGGATGAGCCCGGGGGCGCCGGTGTCCCAGTAGGGAATGCCGTCGGTGGGGGTTTGCTCTATGTAGAAGTCGGCGACGGCGCAGGCGGTACGCAGCCACGCCGCCTCGACCGCGTCTCTGCCGGTGGCCGCCGAACCGGTCGTCCCGGGGATAGCGTCTGCTGACGCGCTTGCGTTCGATATTTCTTCAAATTCCGCCGGCGATCTGGTACGCAACCATTCCAGTTGCTCCGGGTAGCCCGCGGCGATCCACGCCAGTCCGCGCGTCCAGGTGGAGAAGGGGGTGTACCCCTGTTGCGTGCTCGGGCAGCGGTAGACGCCGTTGTTGGTGTTGAAGATCGATTCGTGGACGGTGCGGCCGCGAATGTCATAGCGGTCGCGACCGGTGCCGAAGTACACGTTGTACCGGGCGGTTGCGTCGGCGTGGGCGACCAGGCGTTGCAGGAGTGAGATGCGCCGGTCCTGTTCGCCCATGAGGACGTGACCCAGTTGGTGCGACAGGGAGAGGGCGCGCATTGAGCGGATCGTGTCGGAAAAGAGGGAGTGGGGGCCGTTAAAGGTGTGGACGAATCCGCCGGTGGGGGCGATGGGGGTCCAGCGTGCCGCCTGGACGGCGCCGGTGACTTTGAGGGCCAGGCGGTAGAACTCCGCTTCCCACGGATCGTGCGGGATTGTGCCCTCGGCCATCATCCGGAGGAGGTTGCCGTAGGTGCTGACGTTGTTGAAGCCGTGGTCGTGAACGCCGATGTGGGTGAGGTGGTGCGCCATCTGGTCCACCGTGGCGGACCGGCCGTAGGCGAGCATCTCTGTGTCTCCGGTGACCTCGTAGAGGTAGAGGGCGTTGCCGAACTGAAATCCCTGGGTCCATTCGGTCCACCCGCGGGTTGTGTAGGTGCCCGCTTCGGTGTACACCGGCGTGCCGCGGTCGGGACTCCAGGAGGCGCGCAGCAGGCGGGTGGCGCGCAGCCCCGCCTCCCATACCGCCGGGAGGCGGGCGGCGACGTCGGTGAGCGTTGGTGGGTTTGTTATGTCTATCATCTGATGCTCCTTGTGTGGTGTTGTGTGCGGGGCGCGCTCGCCCTCGGGACGCCCGGGCGCGAACCCCTCACAGCCGGGAGATTGAAAACCCGCCGTCCGCATCTATGACCGCCCCGGTCGAAAAGGGGAAGTCTCCATCTATCAGGCTTCTAACGCTGCGGCCGATATCCTCGGGGGTGCCCCAGCGCCGTTGCGGGACCAGGCCGTCGGCGATCAGGCCGTCGTATTTGTCGTGGACGGCGCTGGTCATGTCGGTTTGCATGATTCCCGGGCGCAGCTCGTACACGCAGATTCCCTCGCCGGCAAGGCGCGCTGCCCACAGTTGCGCGGCCATCGCAAGCCCGGCTTTGGAGAGGCAGTAGTCTCCGCGGGTGATGCTGACGGTGGCGGCGCTGATGGAGGTGACAAAGAC
>JAQIBO010000117.1 GCA_027859055.1 Spirochaeta sp. | reverse complement strand
GAGAAGCCGGTAAGTGCACCACTGGCACGCTGCAAACCACGACTATCGCGGTGACCTGGACAGCATCCCTCGCACGGTCGTTTCGCGCTTGCGGTCCAAGATAAGTTTTCCTATAATTTGGAGACACAGGTCATCCCGCAGATCTCGCGGGAGGTGATCCCCTTCCTGCCTGGACGGAGTTGAACGTGTTTTTGGGACGAGTGATCGGAGCGATGGAAGCGACGTTCGTATACGAGGGGCTGGAAGGGGTGAAACTCCTCTGGGTCCAACCGGAACTTTCCGACGGTACCGCGGCCGGTGATGCGATCGTCGCTTGTGACGCGACACCCCAGGCAGGGCCGGGAGACCGGGTGTACCTGGTAGACGGCCGCGAGGCGGGGTTGCCGTTGCCGGTCGACTTTGTGCCGGTTGATGCGACGATCGTCGGAATCGTCGACGCGATCGACCTGCCCCGTTCCGACCGGCCGGGGGCTGGCCGATGAACCTCGGAGTCGTGAAGGGAACCGTTACCGCAACGGTAAAGCACCGCGTATACGAGGGCCGGAAGCTGATGGTCGTGGCGATTTGTGGACCCGACTGGAGCGAGACGGGGAAGGAGACGCTCGCGGTCGATCTCGTCCACGCCGGTGTGGGCGACCGGGTGATGACCCTCAAGGAGGGCAACTCGGCACGAGCGGTTTTTGGTGACTACGAACTCCCGATGCAGGAGATGATAGTGGCGGTAGTGGACGAGGTTTCCTATACCGCCGGTGATGAAGGAAGAAGGAGCCGCTGATGTTTCCCAACGAACTGCAGGCGCGGAAAGATATCGTATACTACAGCCACAAGACCCACGCGGCGGGGCTGGTATCGGCAACTGACGGGAATCTCTCGGTGCGCCTCGACGAGGATCATGTACTGATCACTCCCTCCAGCCTCCGTAAAGAGGACATGTTCATCGAGGCACCGATCGTGATCAATATGCAGGGTGAGCTCGTTGTCGGCGAGCGGAAGCCGTCCACCGAGCACAAGGTGCATCTCGAGGCGTATCGGCAGCGGCCGGATATCGGCGCGGTGATCCACGCCCATCCCCCAAAAGCGATCGCGTTCACGATCGCCGAGGTTTCTCTGGACACGTGTATGCTGCCGGAGGTGGTAGTTACGTTGGGAAACGTACCGGTTGCACCCTACGCCGCCCCGAGCACCGAAGCGCTACCGGAGTCGATGCGCGAACTGATCCGGCAGGCGGACGTCCTGATGCTGGCACGCCACGGCAGTGTTACCGTCGGTCCCGACCTCAGCGATGCGTTCAAGAAACTCGAGAAGCTGGAGCATAACGCCGCGATCATGATCTATGCGCGGATCCTCGGTGGTCCCAAGCCGTTTTCCAACCAGCAACTCGAGGAGCTGCAGGGGTTGCGCGGATTCTACGGGATAAAAACGCAGCAGATCGCCTGTGCCGCTCCCGGTGCCAACGGATCGGGCATAGCCTCGACGGCACCGCGGGTTGCGACGACGCAGTATCGTCCCGGAACTGGGCCCGTAACGGTCGCGGAGGCGACGGGGTCACCGACCGTCGCCCGCGGTCCCTACGAGGACGACGAGCAACAGGCACCTACCTACCGGGGCAGCGGCACCGGGAATGATATTGAAATCGATGCGCTCGTCGACGAGATCGTCGCACGAGTGAAGAAACGTCTATAACAATCAAGGAGGATGGGATGCCCTACACAACCCTGAACGAAAAAACAGCGCTGGAATTCGGGCGACGGAAGACCGAGGTGTTCGGAGCGGACACCCTGCTGGAGTGCAAGGAGATCGGTGACGGTAACTTGAATATGGTATTCCGCGTCTGGGACACCGCCGACGCTACCAGGAGCGTGATCATCAAGCAGTCGCTCCCCCACGCACGGATCGATGAGAGTATCCACGCGCCGCTCGACCGCGCACGAATCGAGAGCGAGATGCTGGTGCTCCACGACCAGAATTGCCCCGGCCTCGCACCCAAAATATTCGACTAGGACCGTGAGATGTACGCGATCCTCATGGAGGATCTCTCCGACCATGTCGTTCTCCGGAAGGGGTTGATCGCGGGAACGGTTTATCCAAAACTGGCGGTCCACATGGGGCAGTTTCTTGCCCGGTCCCTCTTCTTTACCTCCGATGTCGGTATGGATCCACTGTAAAAGAAATAACTCCAGAAGAGCTTCGTGAATCCCGACCTCTGCAAGATTACGGAGGACCTCGTGTTCTCCAATCCGTACTTCGACGCGGATAACA
>JAQIBO010000381.1 GCA_027859055.1 Spirochaeta sp. | reverse complement strand
CCCCCACCCCCGCGCCGGGCTATCCCGCCAGAACCGCCTCGTGGTCCTGTATCTTCGCCCCGGCGCTGCGCATCTCTTCCAGGGCGCGATCCAGGTCGCCCTCTTCCAGCTCCACCGCCCGCGTCGCGTCGGAAACGAGGGTGGTCGAGAATCCGAGTTGGAGCGCGTCCAGGACGGTGAACTTGACGCAGTAATCCGCGGCGAGGCCGCACACCACCACCTCTTCCACGTCGTGATCGCGAAGCCACCGGTCCAGTCCGGTGGCACGGGCATGGTCGTTGTCAAAAAACGCGGAGTAACTGTCCACCCGGCGGTCGTCGCCTTTGCGCACGACGTGGTCAAACCGCTGGACGTCCAGCCCGGAGGCGAACGACGCGCCGCTACAGTGCTGGACGCAGTGATCCGGCCACAGGATCTGCGGGGTACCCTCGATATCAATCACCGTGCCCGGTTGCTGTCCCGTATGCTGGCTGGCAAAACTGCTGTGATCCGCCGGATGCCAGTCCTGACTGGCGACAACGACCTCAAAATGCTGCATCAGCGTGTTGACGGTGGGTATGATCGTATCCCCGTCGGAAACCGCCAACGCGCCGTGAGGTAAGAAGTCGTTCTGGATATCTACTACGAGGAGTGCCTTCATATAGATAAGATACTACCCCGGCAGCGGGTATCGTCTATGGTTTGTCCGCGGGTTTCCCCGAAGCCTTGTACGGGACCGCCTCGTCCAGGGCGCGTATCTGGTTGTCCTCGTAGGCGTTGATCCGCTCCATGTTCGCATCGAGGATCATCTGCATCTGCGGGTCGAAGAAGTAGTGGAGGCTCCAGTTGGGGACGGAACGGAACCCGCGGCGGACTTTGTGGGGCGAGCCCATTCCGGGATCGAATACGGTGATCCCCTCGGCGATCGCCCACTCAATGGGGGCGTAGTAGCACGTGTTGAAGTGCAGGTCTTTCACCGGCTGGCGGGTTCCCCAGTAGCGGCCGAGGACGCGTTCGCCCCGGCGCACGAGCATTGAGAGGGCGAGGGGGGCGGTACCCCCGGACCAGGCGGCGGTAAACCACACGTGTTCGCGCACCGCCGGAGGCATTCCGGTGAAGAACTCTGTTGTCAGGAAGCGCGCGGCGTAGGGACCGAACTGCGCGTTGGTGCGCAGATAGTACTCGGCCATCCGCTCGTAGATCTCCTGTGGGGCGTCGGGACCGTGGATTACCTCCAGGCGAATTCCCTGTTCTTCCATCGACCGGCGTTCCCGGCGGATGTTGCGACGCTGGTTTTTGCGGAACCGCGCGAGGTAGTCGTCGAATGTGGTGAATCCCTCGTTGCGCCATTCAAACCCGTGGTGTTCCCACGGCTGCATCCCCAGTGCGGAGAGGCGCCGCTTCCATTCAGGGAGAACAAAGTTGAACTGCAACACGGGGATCTCGTGTTCTGTGCAGAAATCGGTGATCGCGCTGAACACGGTTGCGGTCAGCTCGTCCTCCCGTCCCGGGGTGATGAGAAATGAAAACGCCGGCGTCGGGCTTGCCGGGCTCATCCCGACCAGTTTGGGGTAGTACGGTTTCTCCAGCTCGTCCGCAAGTTCGGAGAACGCGAAGTCGAATACGAACTCTCCCCAGCTGTTGTCCCGCAGGTACAGCGGAACCGCCGCCACCACGCGGTCGTCCTGTTCGTCATGGACGGTGAGGTGCGTCGGTGTCCATCCGGTGGCTTCGGTGATGCTGCCGCTGGACTCAAGGTGCTCCAGCCACTCCCAGGACATCAAGGGCGTCGGGCTGGTGTCGGCGAGGGCGTTCCAGCTGTCGCGGTCTGTTTCGCTCATGGAGCGGTGCCACCGGTATGTCATAGGGGTAAACTACTGTAGCGGCCGTCGTGAAGCAAATCCGCGGGAGCCGGTGGTGCGCCGGCGGTGGGGCGGCACCCCCGCCGGCCGCGCAGGCAGGGGCCGCTCCGTCTCGTGGCGGCGGGGCGGTTTGAACCGTCAGCCCGGCGGCCACCCCAGCTTGCGGCCGGCGATGATATGGGCGTGGACGTACGGCACCGTCTGCAACGCGTCCCGGCCGGTGTTGAGTACCACGCGGTACCCGTTTTCCTCGACTTCCAGTTTGCGCGCGGCCAGCGCCACACCCTGCATGAACCTCCCGATCGTTTCCGCGTCGTGTTCCGGCGCCTCGGCAATGCTCTGCATCCGATTGCGCGGTATCACCAGAACGTGAATCGGCGCCTGGGGGCTGATGTCGCGAAATGCAACAACCGCGTCGTCTTCGTACACGATATCTGCGTCCATTTCACCGGCGATAATCCGGTCGAAAATTGTGTCTTCCATAGGTGTATGGTACTGAGAAGCGGTGATGCGCATCAACGCGTCCGACACTCGGTGCACCCGAGGACGTGCACGTGCTTGCGCTGGTTCTTCTGAAACATCCGCGCGACGACGTAGCCGTCTGCGGGAATGGTCTTTCCGCACACCGGACACGTCCGGTGATAGCGTTCGCCTGGCGGGTAGCAATAGGGACACCCGAACATGTGTACCACCGAGTCGCGGGGGCGCTCCTGGTCCTGACGGCGCGCGCCCGGAGCCGGGCCCGAGTAGACCACCGTGTGGACGCGTTCACCCGGCTGCAGCAACGTGCCGCACAGAGGACACGGTTTCATCACCTTGAGCTGTTCCCGGGTGCGTCCGGCCATATGGTTGGCCAGGGCGGAGTAATCCTGGCGCTTGAGTTGCAGCATGCTGAACAGCAGCGCCGCGACGAGCACAACCAAGCCGGCCAGTAGAAATCCTTGAATGACGCACCTCCGCAGGAAAGGGTACAATGAAACGATGGGACGTCTCTATATCGTGGCAACACCTATCGGAAACCTCGGGGATATCACCGTCCGCGCCGCTGAAACGCTCCGCGGGGTTCAAAGAATTGCCTGCGAAGATACCCGCCAGAGTCGCAAGCTGTTGAGCCATTTGGGCATCTCCGTACCCCTGGTAAGCTGTCATGGCCACAATGAGGCGCAGTGTATTCCCGGTTTACTTGAAATTCTGGCGCAAGATGCCGATATAGCATATCTGAGCGATGCAGGAACGCCGGGGATCAGCGACCCCGGAAGCCGTCTTGTCCGGGCCGCCCGCGAGGCCGGCCATGTGACGGTGCCGATTCCCGGGGCCAGCGCCATAACCGCCCTGGTGTCCGTGAGCGGGATCGCCGGACGCGGATGGTGGTTTGAGGGCTTCTTGCCGCCAAAGGGGGCAAAACGGCTGACGCGCCTGACCGAGCTTGCCGGGCGGAACGAACCGTTTATCCTGTACGAGTCGCCGCACCGAATCGGAAAACTGATGGACGAGCTGGCGACGGCTGCGCCGGAGTGGCGAATCGTAGTGGGACGAGAGATGACGAAGATGTACGAGCAGATCGTGGAGTGTACCGTTGAAGAGGGGGGCCGGTTGGTTGCCTCCGGAGAGATCCCGCAGAAGGGTGAGTTTGCCGTCCTTGTATGGTCGGGAAAAAAGCGTTAACATTATAGAAGATGCGGTCGATAATCAGAATGAAAGGAAGGATCAGTCGATGACGATTGAACGGTTAGGACCTGTTGACCCGCTACAGCAGTACAACAAGTCCGATAAGGTCAAAAAACCGCAAAAATCTCAATCCACGGATTCGATCAATGTGTCGAACGAGGCGAAACTTCGCTCCGAAATGATGCAAGCGGTCGAACAGGTCCGAAATATGCCCGATATCCGGCAGGACCGCGTTGAAGAGGTGAAAGCCAAATTACAGGATCCTTCCTATATTAACGATCAGGTTCTCGATCGGGTCGCCGACGAGATAATGTCTTCTTTCGGAATCGACTGATTCCGGTTTGTTGTACAGCCCACCGCAGTGCTATACTTATAGCACTGCTTTTTTTTTAGGATTACAGCGGAATGCAGAACTTTTTACTTCGAGTACCACCGTTTCTTGCCTTTGGCCAGGATGTTCTCCCCAGACTCGGGGCGATCGCACGAGAGCACGGAAAGCGGGCGCTCATCGTCTCCGAGGGTGTCCTCCACGAGGGCAACCACGTGGACCGGGTGGTGGAAATCCTCAAACGCGCCGGCATGGAGACGATGGTCTACGACGAACTGATGCCCGGTTCTCCAGCCAGCACCATTGACGAACTGGCTTCCCTTGCCCGAGCCAGTCGGTCGTCCGTAGTGGTCGGGTTGGGGGGTATGCGCGTTCTGTCGGTGGCGCGGTGCGTCTCCAATATCGCCGCCGGTTCTTCCCGAATCGGCGACCTTCTCGATGGAAAGACGCCGGACTCGTCGGTGCCGTATATCGAGGTTCCCTCCTCGTACCGCAACCACCTGATGATGCGCGATGAGGCGATCGTAACGGATGCCGGCCGGGCGCGGATTGTGTCGATCGCGCCGGGTACCGTTCGTGCGGTGGTCCTCGATACCGGGTTCTCCCAGACGCTTTCCAGTAAATACGCCCTCGCGGCGATTCTCGATACCCTGCTCGCCGCGATTGAGGGGTTCTTCTCCACGGACAGCTCGCTGTATTCGGACACGCTGCTTCAACGGGCGATCACCGAATTACACGCCTCAGCGTTGATGGGCGTCCGCAATCCGACCGATACGCGGTTCCGGTACCGCGCCGCGGAGGCGGGGATGCTGACGGCGATGGGGGTTGGTGTTGCCGGTCAGGGGATCGGTGGCGTCCTCTCGTACGTCATGAACGCGCGCTTCAATTTGCCCAAGTCGTGGGTGTCCACCATTCTGCTTCCCCATGTGGTGGACCTGCTGACACCGCGTAATGCCGAGAAGGCGGCGCAGGTTGCCGCGGCGCTCGGTGAACCGGTGGAGGGGATCCGCGCGGTTGATGACGCGCCCCGCGCCGGACGGGGGGTCAGAAAACTGCTCAGCCAGCTTGATCTGCCGGTTCGTCTGCGGGATCTCGATGTTGCCCACGAGGATCTGAGTGCCGCCGCCGACGATGCCCTGGAGTATCCGGGACTGTCTTCCGTCCCGGGAGGCGCGGCGCCGGACGTTCTGCAGCAGCTCGTCGCCAACGCGTACTGATCGTCCGTGACCGTTCCGTCGCCGGGAGAACTCGCTGCGCGCCCGTTACTCGCGGTGGCGCGCGTCACATCCCTGTCGCGGCGGAGTCTGTACCGATACCTCCGCGATTCTCTGCAACTCCACGATCTTGCCGTAACCGGTGATTCCGCCTCGCTTGACCACCCCCGCTACCTCCGGGAGGTGGTGCGGGCGCTTGTGGCGAATCTCTCCCGTGAGCCCGACGGTGAGCGGTGCGCGCTTGTGCTTCAAGAGCTTATCGACCTTGTTGACCCGGCGGACGGGGCGGCTCCATCGCGGGCGTCGCACGTCCAACGGCTTGCGGCAACAGCACTGGAGTGGCTTGCCCGTCGCGCCGGTGAGGAGTATGAAGTGCCGCGGACTCCGCAGAATGCCGGCGCCGATGCCGATGCCGACGCTGGCGCTTCCGCCGACGGCAACGGGCACGCCCGCGCGCCGGTCCTGCCGGTTGTCGTGTATCTGCCCCACATTCGCTCACCCTTCAACCTCGGTGGCATCCTGCGAACCGCCGCCGCATTTGGCGTTGTTGGCGTGGTCCTCGGCCCGGACTGCCCATCCCTCTCCCATCCGCGCACCCGGCGCGCGGCGATGGGCGTTCTTTCCCATCTGCCGGTTGTATCCGGAGACTGGCGGGCCGCCGTCACGCTCCTGCAGCAGAACGTACCGGAGAGCGTGATGCCGCCGCCCCGTATCGCCCTGGAGACCGGCGGCCGGAGTATCTACGAGGTGAGTCCCCCCGCCGCGGGAGTGCTGGTTGCAGGACACGAGCAGTTGGGGTTGTCTGAAGAAGAGCTCGCCGCGGCGCGCGCGGCGGGGGAGGTTGTGTCGATACCCCACGGCGGACCCAAAGCGTCACTGAACGTCGGGGTTGCGGTGGGGATCGCCCTGGCGTGGTGGGACGCGGGGACGCGGTAACGGCGCCGGCCGCCTGGCGACGGTCGCCCTGTGCCTGCTGCCGGCCGCCTACTGCGTCACGCCGGGTTCAGTTCAATCGTGTAGTCCACGTCGGCAAGCTGCTTCAGCGTTTCCGACACGCCACAGTACTTGTCCTGGGAAAGCTTCACCGCCTTTTCTATCTTGTCCTTTTCGAGTTCTTCACCCCAGAAGCGGTAGGCAACGGTCACTTTGTTGTACACCTTGGGGTGTGAGTCGGTTGTTGCCCCGTCGATACCGATTTCAAATCGGTCATAGGGCATTTGCATTTTGCCGAGAATCGCCACCACATCCATGCCGGTACAGCCGGCGAGAGAGCTGAGCAGCAGCGCCTTCGGACGGGGACCCTGGTCTTTCCCGC
>JAQIBO010000474.1 GCA_027859055.1 Spirochaeta sp. | reverse complement strand
AGCAGTGTTGCCGTTACTACCGGCGTCACGGTTCGCAGTTTCATGGTACCTCTCCTTCGATCTGAAGTTCCGTATGGTCGCCGGCGCTGACGGTTTGGACAGCGGTGACGCCGGGAAGCGCGGCAAGCCGGGCGGTGTCGGGGTGCCTGTGGGGGGTGTGCCCGGTGAGCTGGTAGCCAAGTTTGGTACGCTGTATTGAACGGAGTGTGAGATCGGGAACGATCTCCTGGAGTTTGTGAACCGTCACGGCGATGTCGTCCGGTGCGCCCACTCCGGAGGCACGGATCGCGCCGGGTGCGACCGCGTGCGTCACGCCGGCACCGGCGCCGGCATCGGGAGCCGGGGTCTGGCGCGTCCACAGACCCTCGGGCGTCAGGTGCACCAGAAGGGCGGCACCGACGATCAGCAGAGCGGTCCTGTCTCCGGGGTTCAGGCGAAGTCGAGAGGGACGCGGCGGACGCAGGGTGTCGTGGCGCCGGCGCGGACACCTGTCGATGAACGTCGCCTCCGGGGGACCGGTATCAACGTGACCGCATGTGAGCAGGCCTGCCGGAGAGATAACGTAGCGGTCGTAGCCGCGATAGGTGGCGGCGAAATAGCGCCGCACGCCGCCGACGCGGTGTGCCCCGCGGGCGCGGAGCATCGATTCCAGCGCAAGCGCGGGAACCGGCGTTCCGCGAAGCTCATGCCCGATGGAGACCGGCACAAGAATAACCGCCCGAAGCCGCGGGAGCAGTCGGTTGCGCACCTCGTCGAGCGGCCCGGGATAGGCGCTTGCAACGGCGTTACCAAGCGATCGACGTGCGTCGCGTCTTCTTCCACCGACTCCGTGAACGCGTTGGAGCGTCAGCCGCCGCACAGACGAGTCGATCCGCCGCAACACGACCAGTGGATACACCGGTACAGACGCCAGATCGGCCCATTCCACGGCGTTCACCGCGTCACCTCCAGGATCAACTCCTCTCCGCCGATGGAAAGGACCTCTCCCGAGACGGAGATCGGCAGTTCCGGGAACCGCTCTCTCAGCCGGGTTGCGATCGTCGCGGCGGATGTGCCCGCGCGTGCCTCCTGCGTGGCATAGTGGACCGCCAGTGTCCGGTGCCGCTCTTCGGTCAGGTGGGCGCTGACCGTACCGGCGCTGCGAATCCCGGCCGTCCAGACCTGGGCAAGCGCACCGGTCACCAGGGTCATCACCAGGAGCCCCGTAATCACCTCGAGCAGGATCCATCCGTCGTGCCGTCGGAGGTTGCGGTTCATCTCGGTGCCCTTCGATCGGTTGTCGACGGCTCTTCAAACGTGATGAGGTACGGTTGCCCGTCCGGACCGGGCGCCTCGTAACGGTACGGCGAACCCCATGGAGTGTCTGTGACCGGTCCTTCAAGATACGGCCCGTTCCATTCGGCCGGGACCGGATGCAGAACCGGGGGCTCCCACAGGGCGGTGAGCCCTTGCGCCTCCGTCGGGTAGATACCGCAGTCCAGCGCGTAGGTCTCCAGAGCGATCTGTAGCGCGTCGCGCTGCTGGTACGCCGCCAGACGCCGGGCGCGCTGGATTTGCTGACCGCCGATGTGCCCGATCGTGCCGGTCAGGAGAAACACGATCGCCATTGAGGTCAGGACCTCTACGAGGGTCCATCCCGGTACCGATGTAGATTTCATGAAACACCTCCTGTGTATGTGTGGCTGCGCGGCGCCCCACCGCTAGACCCCACTGATTGGTCCCAGTCGAAGGACCAGCGTCGGAATCACGACGCGTACGACAAGCCAGATCACCGCCGCGCCGGCAAGGGCGACAGCCGCGGGTTGCATGATTCGCTCCATGTGGACGAGCCGATGAAACGCTTCCTCCTGATATTCCTGTACGTTCCGATCCAACCGCTTCCGCAGGTCTGTTTCGTCCACCGCTGACTCAAGGGCGGTTACGATACTGCCCGGGGCCGCGTGGCGCCGGAACGCGCTGCTTGGTCGGTTTCCCGTGCGGATCGCCGCGGTTATCGTTTCCGCATTCCGATCTCCCGTTGCACCCAGGGCCGCAAGAAAGCTGGTACCGCGTTCCATTGCGGTAACGATGCGCGCCACCATCGCAAACCAGCGGTGTCGTGCCTGGAGACGACGAACAGCCGGAGCGACCGCAAGGAAGCAAATGAACAGGGCGATCAGAAAGGTCGTCACATCCCGGAGCACCATCGCGCTGTCCGGAGTCAAAAAGAGGACTGCCGCGATTACCGCCCCGAGCACCGCCAGCGGGTATGCGGCGATCGTGATGACGGTCGTCCGGAAACGCCGCGTTAGCCGACGTGAAAACTCGTGCCACCGGTATTCCCGGTACGCTACCTGGGTGTGTTCCATGGATACTCCTCAACATGTGCGTGGAGACGCACCGTCTGGTCGGGGCGTTGGCGCGTGATTGATCGTTCAAGACGCTGGCGGCATAGAACGCGGCAGTACCGCCGTACCACCGGTTCCGACATTCCGAGGGAAACGACTCGGCGGAGGACGCCGGACGCGTCGTCGGCGTGGACGCTGCTCACGACCAGATGCCCACTGAGGACCGCCTCCTCCAGTTGCCGGGCGTGTGCTTCCCGCCGGATTTCGCCAAACGCCAGGACGTCCGGATCCTGACGCAGAGCCGCGGCGATCAGGTCGCCGCGCAGCGTTCCGCCGGCGCGTTCAATCTGGACCGCCCCGGGTATGCGGTATTCAACCGGATCTTCGAGGGACACCACTTTCCGATTTTTGGCGACGATCGCCGCAAGCAACGCCGCCATTCCGGTGGTTTTTCCGCTTCCGGTCGGCCCGGCGAAGAGCACAAGACCGTTGAGAGCGGTGGCCGCGGCGATGAGTACACACCGGTCCCGCTGTCGGTATCCGAGAGCGGCCAGATCCGGTGCGGTGCGGCGGAGGAAGCGCAGCGCGACGTACCGTCCGAGCCGATCGCCGACGACTGCCACGCGGACGCGGTATCCCGGGAGCCACGGAAAGGCGATCGTTCCGTCCTGCGGCGATATCCGATCAAGTACATCAAGGTTGGCGCGCACCACCAGGTGACGAAGCAACCGGTCTGCCAGCGCCGGATCCAGGACGCCTGCGCTGGTGAGGCGACCGCCGATACGCGCGCTGATGCGCCATTGCCGGTTATTCCACTTCCAGATAGAGACGTCGGTGGCGCCGTCGGCGGCCGCCTTGGTGATGATCTGTCGCAGGTACGCCTCCAGCGGCGGGAGGTTGTGCGTCCGCTGCGTCGATACCGGGTCATCCGTCGGGTGCTCCGGGGCGGGGGCATGCAAGGCAAGTTGCGCCTCCGGCGACCGCCGGGAGATCTGCTGCAGCGCGACCGACTTTCCGTGCAAGAGGGAGAGCGCCTCTCTCAGGGAGGAGGCAACCGGTTTCCAGTGACCCACCACGACCGCATGCTCCCGCTCCTCCAACAACGCCACGCCGTGTCGATCGCAGAACTCACTCCGGTAAATCACGGGTTTCCTCCTCCTTGATTCGTCGCAGTTCCTGCAGTTGTGCGGCGTATCGGACCGGCGTGGTGCTGGTCGCCTCGGGAAACGCGGACAGGTACATCACCAGTTCGGTCTCTTCCCGGTTTTGTGAGCGCCCATTTACCAGGCGGCGTACGACCGGAATCCTGCCGAGTAGCGGGAAGCGGTGTTCCGCCAGACTGTCTTCGCGGTGGAGAAGGCCGCCGATAACCACCGGTTGACCGACTATTGCGGTTATGCTGGTTTCCACCCGTTTGCGGGACGTCGGCGGGGGATTCCCGTTCCCGCTCATGTCCGTACCGCTTCGGGACAGGGTGATCGCAATATCAACTGATACGGTGCGGTTCCCGCGAACGGTTCCGGTGAGTTCGATCGTCAGGCCGCTGTCGATCTCCCGGGTGACCGCCCGGTACCCGTCACTTTCATCGTCACCGAGGACATCGCGATAACGGAACGTGGAGGCGTTTTCCAGACGCGCCGGCGTACCGTCGCGGGCGCGCAGACTGGTATCCACCACCATGCGAGCGGTGTTGTTGTTCAGCTCCTCGCTGATCCCGAGCGCCGCGCGGTATCCCAGCGCGGAGAGAAAATCAAACTGAAAGGAGGTAATGCGGTCATACGCCGCTGCCGCGGTAAACGGAGCGGCGTAGATCGTGGTGGTGCTTTTATCCTGTTCCACCGACGCGCGCACCCCGTGTTGCCGCGAGTCGCCGTGCTGGTACTGTATGATGCACAGGTCATAGCGAACTTGCGCCACCGGCCGGTCGATTTCGGTCAGAAGCGTCCGACACGCCTCATGTAACGCCGGTGGGCCGTGGAGAACCAGCGTATGCCGATCGGTCGCATCAACACCGACGAACTCCGGATAGATCGCGCGGATTCGTTCGCGGGCGACCTCGGGAGTGACATGCCTGCAGCGGTAGACCAGACGACGGTTCCGATTCCCCTGATCAGTCGCCGCTGTATGAACGGTATCGAACATCGCCGACGGAAGCGTTGCGAACACCGTATTTGTCGCTGCATCACTGTGAAAGGTGATCTCGGGAAAGCGCGCAGCCAGGGCTGCTGCAACCACCGCCGCAGTCGCCGCGGTGGGCCGGTACGAGAACAGGCGGTCGCCCCGTTCAACAGTTGTCAGGGTGGCAAGCATCGCGCGGCCCCGTTCAATCTGTCCGGGCAACCCGGACACGACGACGCGATACGACCGCGCATCAACCCACTCGACGCTCAGATTCGGAAGCGTTCCCAGGAGATCGGCGGCCTCGGATGCCGGTACCGTGCCGGTCGGAAACACCGCGTAGCGCCGAAACGGCTCGAACGCGTCTGTACGGTGTCGCGGTTCAACCAACAGGAGGTCGGCATCCCGCTCGATCACCACGTCCACGGCGACACCGATTCGCCGGTACAGCTCGTTCCAGCTTCCGGCGGATAATTCCAGCGCGTCGGATTGCTGCGTCAACGCTCCCGTTGCAAGCAGTATCGTTCCGGACCGGTCTGCAACGGTTGTGAGGATCTCCTCCGTCGTCGCCTCCCGGGCGTGCAGTGTTATCTCACCGTCCCCGGAAACGGTAACCTCAACGCTGCCCGCCGGTGGCGCGGGCTCCCCGCTGTGGAACGCCGCATCATCACGTTCCGCTTCGTGTATCACCAGAGTATCGGAGTGGTCGGTAATGGAAAGGTTCTGTCCGGCGGCCACGGCGGCGAGGATCTCCGCGATCGTGTGCCCCCGGGCTGTGGTTGTCACCGGTCGGTCTGCGCCGTCGCGTACGACAACGCTGCGCCCGCTTTCCCGGACGATAGCCGCTACCACGCTTTGGAGGCGGGCGGCTTTGCTGTCCAGTTGCCACCCTCCTCGGGAGGTGCGACGGACGCGGACCTTGCTCAACCAGTAAACCCCGTTCCGTTCGTGGACGAACAGATCCGCCGCCCGGGCTACCTCGTTGAGTACCTGCCGCGGCCCGACGTCGTGGAGGACAACCGATACGCTACCGGTTACCGTGGCGTCCATGACGACGGAGATGCCCGTCTGTTCCGCAAACGCCAACAGGACCTGGCCGACAGGCTCGTCGCGGACACTGAACGTTTCAATGCGAGGCGTATCCGGATCAGCAGTAAAACCCGAGGCAACCGGGACCGTTGCGAACAGAGCGCACAGAACTGGCGTGGCCAGGCGCCGGACGCGCCCGGCGCGCTGACCCCGCCGGGCGGGGCGTGGGGTGGACGCGGCGACAGGCATCAGAATCCGCCTCTGGAGGTCAGCAGGCGCGTGGTTGCGAGTACGGTAAGATCGCCGGCCAGAAGCGCGGGAAACATCGGGTACCTGTCCGAAGAGAGCGCCGGGCCCGGTTCTGCACGCTGCAGGTGAACCGCGACAAGAAGGATGAACAGGCCGGCGGTAACGGCGATAGCCCCCTCCGTCACCCCGTACCGCCCGCCGAGGGCGCACGCTCCGGCGGAGTCACCGATGCCGCACCGGTTGTGGATCACCAGCCGGTAGACCGGTAGCGCAAGCAGGAGCCCTGAAAGCGCCCGGCTCACCCCTGCTCCCGCGCCGAAGCAGGCGGCCAGGCACAGAACCAGCAGCATCCACCGGGGAACCGACAGCGACCGCGCATCGCACAGGGCGCAGAGTGCAAAAACCACGTAATACATAATCTCCTCCTGAAAACACACACTGCGTTGCCGGCTGCTGCACTTCCCGGAGTTGGAAATTTTTCAAAGATTTCCGTGAGTGTGATATGATGCGGTCATGATTCAACGAGCCGCCCTTTTGACGGACCTGTACGAGCTGACGATGATGCAGGGATATCACCGTTACGGCCTGCACCACGGCGCCGTTTTTGACATGTTTTTTCGTCGCCAACCGTTTGGCGGTGGGTTTTCCGTCTTCGCCGGTCTGGATGATCTGCTGTCCACCATAGAAAACCTGCGCTTTGAGGCCGACGACATCGCGTATCTTGAGAGCCTGCAACTCTTTGACGACGCGTTTTTAGAATATCTCTCGAACTTCCGTTTCAGCGGTGATATCTGGGCGGTCCCGGAGGGAACCCTCGTCTTTCCGCAGGAGCCGCTGATGCGGGTGCATACCTCGATCCTTGAGGCGCAACTGATCGAAAGCATGCTGCTCAATACGATCAACTTTCAGACATTGGTGGCCACCAAAACTGCCCGGATTTACCTCGCAAGCGAAGAGGGGTCGATTGCGGAATTCGGACTGCGTCGTGCTCAGGGAGTTGACGGCGCTCTCAGCGCTGCCCGGGCGGCCTATATCGGCGGAGCAGCCTCAACGAGTAATACCCTGGCGGGCAAGCAGTTCGGAATACCGGTGACCGGTACGATGGCTCACAGCTGGGTGATGGCGTTCGCCTCGGAGCGGGAGGCGTTTGAGCGCTACGCCGAGTTGTATCCGGACAAAACGATTCTGTTAATCGACACCTACGATACCCTCGGAAGCGGCGTCGAGAACGCGATCGCCGTGGGCACGGAACTGCAAAAACAGGGCAAACGGCTGGGCGTTCGCCTTGACAGCGGTGACATCCAGTATCTGAGCAAGCAGGTTCGGCGACGTCTGGACAAGGCGGGGCTCCGGGATGCGCTGATCACCGTATCCAACGAGCTGGACGAGCAGATCGTGCATCAGCTTGTCTCGGCGAACAGTCCGGTGGACCTGTGGGGCGTCGGGACGCAACTGGTGACCGGCGGTGGCGACCCCTCTCTGACGGGAGTGTACAAACTGTGCGCCAAAGAAGACCCCGGCGGTACGTACCAGCCGACGATGAAGGTAAGTGACAATCCTGAAAAGAGCACCAATCCGGGAATCAAGCAGGTGTACCGCTTTTACGGCAAAAACAAGTACCCGATTGCGGACCTGATCGCCCTGGAGGAGCAACCGCCGGACGGGAACGGTCCCATCAATTTCTACCACCCCTCCGGCGACTACCGCAGTTTTCGCCTCGACAGTTACCATTCCTTCGAGCCGCTCCTGCAACGGCATATGCAGGGCGGCAAACGCGTCATACCGTCCCCGGCGCTTCCCGAGATCCGGGAGCAGACGCTGGCCAATTTGCAGTGTCTTGACGAGACCTACAAGCGGATCATCAATCCACACATATACAAGGTGTCCGTCTCCAAAGGGCTCCGGCAGCTGAAGCAGGGATTCCTGGCGGGCTACCTCGCGGACGCGGATGGGGACGCGGATGGGGACGGAGGAACCGAGGGCGGTGGGGCCGCCCCTCCGCCCGCCGAGTCCGGAGTGGATCGGTAACCGCTGTGGCGCATCTTCCGCAACGCTGGCTCGGCATCGTCCTGCGTACGGTCCGGGGCTACTATCCGGAGGGTGAACTTGCCGCGTGGGGGCCGATGGTTGAGGGGGATGAGCTTTCTGCAAACGGCGGCGCGCGGCGGCTGGAACTGGTCGTTCTCCGACCGCACACTCCCGACCCGGGCGATCTCGCGTCGATCCGGCGTGACCTCGAGCGGTCCGACCTGCCCGTAGAGTGCGATCTCCGCGCGATGGGTGACCTCACGATGCGTGAACAGGAAGAGGTGCTGGAGCGGGGGGTGCACTTTGGCGGGCCGTGAGCGGCAGATGTGCCACCTCGCCGCCACCCGGCCCGTAAGCCCGTGCGCAACCGCGCCGCCGGGGTTTTTCAGCGCAAATTGATGAGAACGAGCGCCACCGCCGTCAGGCCCACCGCGGACCATTGTCGGAGCGTCAAACGGTCCTGATAGATAACCCGCGCCCCCACCGCGATCAGTCCGATGCTTCCGGCGCTGAAAGCGGGAAACGCGACCGCCGCCGGTACGGTTTTCAACGACGCGATCAGAAAAAACGATGAAAACAGGTTTGGTACCCCAACGAGGACGCCCCAGCGGAGCTCCGCCGCGGTGGGACGTTCGTTTCGACGCCACGCCGCGACCGTTGCCGCGATCAGGGCGGTCCCGAACAGGAGGGCAAGAAAGAGTGATCGCACACGGTCATCGCCGAAACGCTCAAACAGTTTGTTGGAAAACTCCGCAAATCCCATCGAGAGCAACAGGACGATCAGCAGCGGCCGTGGGACGGCAACGGGATGCGCACCGCCAGGCGAACCGAATCGCCTGCCGCGCCCTGTCTGAGATATGACGATTGCGCACAGCGCCACCGCAAGTCCCACCCATTGAATCGTCGTTGGCAACTCGTTCCAGACGACCATCGACAGCACCATCGGCACGAGAATACCGAGTTTGCCGTACATCCCCGCGGGGCCGGGCCCGTACTCCGCGACGGCGCGCTGGTACAGGATAAAACTGAGAAAGAAAAGGACGCCTCCAGGAACCGCGATCACAAGGGCCGGACCAAACGCGCCGGTCATCGGTTCGGGCGGTACCGGCACCGTTTGCCTGGCCAGAAGATCGAGTACAAAGAGCACTCCCGCCGTCGCGACCGCGGCGAGGTAATTGACTGCCGTAATGACAAAGCGGTTGTACCCGCGTGCTTCGGTGGTGCGGAAGATCAACGCCAGAGACGCGCTGGAGAGGATTGCAAGAAATAGCGCCGTCATCGTTTTTGCGCGGTCGGGCCGAGCCCCGCCGGGCATGGCAGGTCCGGGCCGATCAGGTGCCTTCCGGCGTATGCAGCCAGCACGCTACGGTGTGCCCCTCTTCGGTTTGTGTTGTCGGGGGGTAGTGAGCATGACACTTGTCAGTCGCAAAGGGACAGCGCGGCGCAAAGTGACACCCCGGCGGCGGGTTCATCGGTGAGGGTACATCGCCTTCAATCGCCTTCACGCTTTTGCCCCGATCTTCCATCGCAGTGCTGGGAAACGCCCCGATCAGCGCCTGGGTATAGGGATGCAACGGTCGGTCCATAATCGTCCGTTTCGGTGCGGACTCGACGATGCGTCCGAGATACATGACGATGATCCGGTCGCTGATAAACTCAACCACGGAAAGATCGTGGCTGATAAACACGTAGGTCAGATCACGTTCTTCTTTCAGATCGAGAAGCAGGTTGATAATTTGTGCCTGGATGCTCACGTCCAGCGCGCTCACCGCCTCATCAAGGACGATCAGCTCCGGGTCCAGCATCAGAGCCCGGGCAACACCGATGCGCTGTTTCTGGCCGCCGGAAAACTGGTGAGGGTAGCGATTACGGTACTGGGGATTAATCCCCGTTTCGTTGAGGATCGCCTCGACTTTCTGATCCCAGTCGGCCCGGGTACCCACCCCGTGAACCCGCAGCGCCTGGCTGAGGAGCCGATCAACGCGTTTACGCGGATTCAAGCTGGATGAGGGGTCCTGAAACACCATCGCCGTGCGACGCCGAAACTCCTTTATCTCCTGCGTGTCCATCGCAAACGGGTCGATATCGTTAAAGCGGATATCGCCGGAGACCTTCTCCTCCAGCCGCAACAGCGTGCGCCCCAACGTGGATTTGCCACAGCCCGATTCGCCCACGACGCCGAGAATTTCGCCGGTCTGGACGGTAAAACTGACGCCGTCAACCGCTTTGACAACTGACGTGCCGGTACCAAAGTAGGTCTTAACGTTATCCACCGTGAGAATTTCAGACATCGTCGGTGTGCTCCTCTGCCGTAGTTGCAGCGGTGCCGGTAGGCCCGCCGCCCGTCTGTTTGTCTCCTGCTTTGCGGCCGGCTGCGCCGTGTCCGGCCGCGATACCGCCCTCGGGATACCAGCACCAGGCAAGGTGATCGCCGCCATCGGAAAACGCATCGGGAAACTCCTGAGCGCAGCGATCGCCGGGGTGCGGACAGCGGTTGAGAAACGGACACCCATCTCCAAGGGTCCGCAGGTCCGGTACCGTCCCGGGAATCGCCTCAAGCCGGCGGGCATCGCGGTATTTCTGGTTTCCCGGCAGGCTGTTGAGGAGCCCCTTCGTATACGGATGGCGTGGCGCGGTAAAGATCTGCTCCACGCTACCCTGTTCCACCGCCCGCCCGGCGTACATCACCGTGGCGCGGTCGGCAAGCTGCGCGACAACGCCCATGTCGTGGGTTATCAACAGAATTGAAACGCCGATCTTCTTTTGCAACTGCGACAGCAGATGAAGAATCTGCGCCTGAATCGTGACATCCAGGGCGGTTGTTGGCTCGTCGGCGATGATCAGTCCCGGCTCAGGACTCGCCATCGCCATCGCGATCATCGCCCGTTGCCGCATCCCGCCGCTCAGTTGGTGGGCATATTCGTGGGCCCGTTTTTCCGCTTCCGGGATCTTGACCAGATTCAGAAGCTCAACCGCCTTGTTCCATGCCGCCCGGGCATCCAGTTTGTGGTGAACGCGAAAGACGTCGGCGATCTGTTCTCCAATTTTGAACACCGGATTGAGACTCGTCATCGGCTCCTGAAAGATCATGCTGATGCGCACGCCGCGCAGCGCCCGGTGCTCTTTGGCAGGAATCTGCAACAGGTCGCGCCCGTCAAAGTGAATCTGGCCCCGTTCAATCCGCGCCGGCGGGGTGGGTAGGAGGCCGGTAATCGCGTGGGCGGTCACACTTTTGCCGCATCCCGACTCACCGACAAGGGCGACCGTCTCGCCCTGGCGGATATCGATATTGATTCCACGGACAGCGCGTATGACACCGCGCACCGTATGGAAGCTCACGTGCAGATCGTTGATTTCAAGTAGTGTGTCGTTCATGCGGTGCACCTCAGTCCTTCATCCGGGGGTCGAGTACATCGCGCAACCCGTCACCAAAAAGATTGAACCCCAACACAGCAAGAAGCGTTGCGATACCGGGAAAGGTGACGATCCACCATGCGCTGGTGACAAATTCGCGACTCGAGGCGATCATGAGCCCCCACTCCGGCGTCGGGGGTTGCGCCCCGAGTCCCAGAAAGCTCAACGCCGCGGAGGAAAGAATCGCCTCGCCGACACCGAGCGTCGCCTGCACGATTATCGGAGCGAGGCTGTTGGGTAGGATTGATCCAAACATCAGCTCCAGGTTTCCCGTCCCCAGGCTGCGCTCCGCCAGGACGTAATCGGACTCCTTTTCCGCCAGGACCGAGGCGCGCACCAGACGGACATACCGGGGTGTCTGGCTGATGCCGATCGCGATCATCGCGTTGGTCAGACTCGGTCCGAGTACCGCCACGATTACGATCGTGAGCAGTACATAGGGAAACGCCAGCATAATATCGATAAACCGCATAACGATGCGGTCGAGAAGCCCACCGTAGAATCCGGAGACGGTTCCAATCGCGACGCCGCCGATCATCGCAATGCCGACCGACACGATCCCGATCGTCATGCTCAATCGGGCGCCGTACATGATGCGACTCAAAAGATCCCGGCCCAGGTCGTCGGTCCCGAGGATTCCGTTTCCGCTCAGCGGTGGGCTCTTACGGATACCGATATTCTGCGCCACCGGATCCATCGGTGCGAGGAGCGGCGCGAAGACCGCGACAAGTACAAACACCGCGATAATGATCAGCCCTGCGATTGCGGCCTTGTTCTGCCGCAGGCGCATCCAGTTTTCCTGGAACGGCGTCAGATCCGGCGGTACCGGTTCTGTCGGTACCGCTTCGGCGATGAGAGGTTCCTGGTTTTCTGCCACTTCCGTTTCCTTTTCGTAGACGCTCATACCGTTATTGCAACCGAATCCGTGGATTAACAACCGAATACAACACATCGACCAGCAGGTTCATCAGAACGAATACCGTCGAAACCACGATGACTCCCGCCTGAACCGCCGGATAGTCCCGCGCGGCGATCGCGTTGTACAACCAGCGGCCGATTCCCGGCCACGCAAAGATCGTCTCCGTCAATATTGCACCGGCGAGAAGCAATCCGAATTGGATACCCACCACCGTGATAATCGGGAGCAGTGCGTTTTTCAGGGCGTACCGAAAGATGACCCGTCGCTCCGGTAGCCCCGCTGCCCGGGCGGTTCTGACGTAGTCCTGCCGCAACGTTTCCAGCATACTGCTGCGGGTTGTCCGGGCGATAATCGCCAGCGGTATCGTCGCGAGGGCGATCGCCGGAAGGACGATATGCCGGAGGGCGCTCACGAAGTACTGCGGGTCGCCCTCCCTGATGATTACGATAAGGCCATCAAGCAGATACAAACCCGTTATTGAGTCGAAAAAGAGGCGAACGTTCATTCGCCCGCCAGTTGGAAACCAGCCGAGGCCCACGCTGAACAGCATGATAAATACCAGGGCCAGCCAGAACACGGGCATGCTCACCCCCACAAGCGCTCCGACCATGGCGGTGTAGTCTATCCACGTATTGCGTTTGACCGCCGAAATCACGCCGATCAAGATGCCCGCAATTGTTGCCAGAAACATCGCGACCAGCGCGAGCTCCACCGTTGCGGGAAACAGTTCGCCAATCTCTTCCATGACGGGACGCCCCGTCTTGATCGAATCACCGAAATCGAGCTGGACCGCGCGCCCGAGGTAGCGAACGTACTGTTCGCCGAGCGGGCGGTCGAGGCCGAGTTCCTGCCGGAGCTCCGCAAGCTGTTCCGCATTGGCGCGCTCGCCGAGCATCACCCGTGCCGGATCTCCGGGGCTGAGTGCTACCATGAAAAAAACAATTGTGAGTACACCGATGAGGGTGGGGATCAATAACAGAAGCCGTCGGGAAATATATTTCAGCATCGCATCCGTGCCTTCTTAACCAAACAAAGGGAAGGAAAAGCAGCCCGACCTTCAGAGGCCGGGCTGCACAAAAATCAAACTCTGCGTTTACAGAACGCTTAGTTGTCCAGCCACACGTCGTAGAACTTGCGCTTCCCGGTGGGGTAGATCACAAAATCACGAACGGTGTCGCGAACGGGGACGGTGACAACCGAGTTGGCAACGGGCACCCACGGTGCCTGGTCATGGAACACTTCCTGCGCTTCCATGTACAGCTCAGTACGGCGGTCCATGTCAAAGGTCGTTTTGGCCTCTTCAATCAGAGTGTCAAACTCGTCGTTTCGCCAGAACGCGATGTTACCGGCGGGGATTTCTGCGGCGTCGCTGGAGAGCAACACGTAGAGAAAGTTGTCCGGGTCGCCGTTGTCGCCGGTCCAGCCGAGGAGCGCCATTTCGTGCTCACCGCTGTCGGTGCGGTCAAGGTACGTTCCCCAGTCAAAGCTGACGATCTCCGCGTCGATACCGACCTCCGCGAGATTCGCCTGGGCAATCTCTGCAACGGTCCGTCCGTCGGGGAAATAAGGCCGGCTCACGGGCATCGCCCACAGGTCCGTCTCAAATCCGTCGGGATATCCCGCTTCCGCCAGAAGTTCCCGGGCGCGTTCCGGATCGTACTCGTACGGATCGATGTCGTCGTTGTGACTCCACATCGTCGGCGGAATCGGGTTGGTGGCGGGCTGCCCGGCACTCCCAAACACGGCGTCGATGATGTCCTGCTTGTTGATCGCGTGGTTTACCGCGCGGCGAACCAGGACGTCGCCAAAGGGCTCTTTGTCGTTGTTCATTGCGATGTAACCAACGTTGAGACCGGGCTGCTGGATCAACTCGATGTCGGGGTCCGCTTCCATCGCCTCAAGGTCCTCCGGAGAGGGAAAGTCGATCACGTCGACTTCACCGGCCTGCAGGGCCAGGAATCGCGCCGTGGCATCGGGGATCACACGAAGAACCAGGCGGTCCAGATACGCCGGACGACGCCAGTAGTCCTCGTTTCGTTCAACGACGATACGGTCGTCTTTGACCCATTCCACAAAGGAGAACGGGCCGGTCCCGACGGGGTTGTTCTTGAAATCTTCTCCAAGCTCTGCAACCGCAGTGGGACTGACGATCGCGGCGAAGTCCATCGCCAGGTTGGCAAGGAACGGTGCCTCAACCTTTTTCAGGTCAAACCGGACCGTGTACTCATCCTCGACAACGATGTCATCGACGATGTCGGACATGCTCATGTAACCCCAGTACTTCCAGGGACCGAGGTCAAAGTACGGATGGTCTTCATTGCGCTGCCGGTCAAAACTGAACTTGACCGCCTCGGCGTTGAACGGCGTTCCGTCGTGGAACTCGACACCTTCACGCAGGTGAAACGTGAACGTGAGCCCGTCATCGGCGATATCCCAGCTCTCTGCCAGGGCCGGACGGATCTCCGTGGTTCCCGGGACAAATTCAACCAGGTTGTCAAAGATCTGGGTGCTGCCGTAAAAGCTCTCGCCGTCAGTTTCCCGAGCCGGGTCGAGACCGACCGAGTCACCGGAGCGGGCAAAGACCAGTACGCCTCCGGATTGCGGGCCGTCGCTGGATGCCTCTTCGGCGCTACCGCCCTGAGGACTTGCTTCCTGGGAACCCGATTCCTGGGATCCACCGTCATAGACCATAGCCGTTGCCTTGATCATGGCCATAAGAAATAGAATTGTACGTTTCATCATACCTCCTTAAAACGTTTCTGGAACAGTACCAGCGCGGGAGTACGGATGCAAGCATAAACGGTTAAAATATGCAGACCGCTTCCCGTTTTTCGGTTTTCCGACCGACTTTTACCCGGCTGCCCCCGGTCTGCCCCCTCCGCCTCGAACCACTCGCACGGCGTCACACCCCGCGCGTGCCACCAGACACAAAAAAGCCCCGACCATTCGGCCGGGGCTTCTTACTCATCTGAGAGATCGGGGAAACCCGATTATTCGTTGATGATTGCGTCTGCGGGGCACTCTTCTGCGGATTCCCGTGCAAGATCTTCCATGTCCGCCGGAACGGTATCAACGATCGCTTCGGCAACGCCGTCATCGTTCATTACGTACAGGTCCGGTGCCATATTGGTGCATACCGCACAGCTGATGCAAAGATCAGGATCAACCTTAGTCTTCATATTGCGTCTCCTAGTGTGGGGATTTGTCTTTTCGACTCTCTTATTTTGACGATTCTCCCGCCACTTGTCAAACATTTTGCAAGATTCCTCCCGGATCATAAATGGTGCTCTCCCGTTGAATAAATATACGGAAAACTGGTAGGGTATATGCATGAAAACAGAGCCGTTTGACCGCCTTGTCCTGTCAGAAGAGCTGCGGGATATTCTCAGCCAGGTGGAGGTCGTTCTGCCGGAAAGCAGAGACCACCTCCTGGAGCTCGCATACCTGGAGTCCGACGAAGACCACCTGGAAGTAGCCTACGATGTACCCGATAAAGGCCGGGTTGTGGAAGCGACGGTGACACGCTGCCGCAATGGTGCCGCCGTCAACTATCCGGAACCGTACATGCGCCGCCGGGACCCGGAGGCGATGGTGATCGCCGACAAACAGCCCACGGACAAGCCCAAGTGGAAAGACCGCTTTGACGGAGACTTTGATCCCGTCCGCGCGGAGACGTTTGACTGGTTCAAGGACCAGGGGCGTCTTATCGTTCTGCCGTTTCTCTCCGGTGATAAAAAGCGCGGGTATCCCACCCTGCTCATCGCACCGGCCAACGCCGGCTTCTTCGTCGCCGGCCAGGCGGACCTGCAGGGCTTTTTCCCCGCCGAAGAGATCCCTCCCGGCTTCGCCCCGCGGGCGGTCATCTACCTGGCGCCGCCGTTCCGCCACACCCGCTTCGACGGCAAGCAGGTTGTCGTCCACAACCGCCTTCCCGGCATGCACGAGCTGTTTGCCTACAACCTCTACCCCGGACCCAGCGCCAAAAAGGGTGTCTACGGCATCCTGCTCTCCATCGGTGAAGAGGAAGACTGGGTTACCCTTCACAGCTCGGCGGTTCGCCTCATCACCCCCTACGACAACGAGTTTGTGATCATGCACGAAGGCGCCAGCGGCGGTGGAAAGAGCGAGATGACCCAGGCGTTCCATCGCGAGCCCGACGGACGCATCAAACTTGCCTACAACACCGTCACCGACGACGACGTTTTTTTCGACCTGCGTGATCCCTGCGAGCTGCATCCGGTAACCGACGACATGGCCCTCGCCCACCCGTCAATCCAGACCAGTACCACCGGCCGACTGATGATAGAAGACGCCGAGGCGGGGTGGTTCCTGCGGGTCGACCACCTCAACGAATACGGCAAAGAGCCGAGCATCGAGAAACTGTGTATCAACCCGCCGGAACCGCTTATCTTTCTCAACCTTGAAGGAAAAGCGGGTGCCACGGTTCTGCCGTGGGAGCATATAGAAGACAGCCCCGGCAAACCGTGTCCCAATCCGCGGGTGATTATGCCGCGCCACTTCGTCAACAAGGTGGTTGATGACCCGGTCGGTGTCGACGTGCGCAGCTTTGGCGTCCGGACGCCGCCGTCCACCAAGGAAAACCCCAATTACGGCATAATCGGCATGCTTCATATTCTGCCGCCGGCACTCGCGTGGCTCTGGCGCCTGGTGGCCCCGCGCGGGCACGCCAACCCCAGCATCGTCACCACCGAGGGCCTCTCCAGCGAGGGCGTCGGTTCCTACTGGCCCTTCGCCACGGGCAAACGGGTGGTTCAGGCCAACCTGCTGCTGCGTCTCATCCAGCAGACCCCGGGTACGCGCTACGTCCTCATTCCCAACCAGTACATCGGGGCGTACAAAGTGGGTTTCAACCCGGAGTGGATCGCCCGGGAGTACATGGCACGCCGGGGCAGCGTCAAGTTCCGTCCGGAACAGCTGATCGAATCGCGCTGCTCCCTCCTCGGTCACGGCCTGGAGCGCCTCAAAGTCGCGGGGCAACTGGTGCCCAAAGGACTCCTCCGCGTCCACGAGCAGATCGAGGTCGGCAGAGACGGCTACGACGCCGGCGCCAAGATCCTCACGGACTTCTTCAAACAGGAGCTCAAACAGTTCCGTGTCAAAGAGCTGGACCCCCTCGGCAAGGCAATCATCGATATCTGCCTCTCCGACGGCTCCCTCAACGACTACACCAACATCCTGCCGCGCTGACGCGTCAGGGTATAAACGAACTGCCGTTTTGCGGAGTCCCGTTCATGTGAGCGGGGCTCTTGCTCCGGATCGGGGAGGGCGCGGTGTTCCATAACCACAACGGTCGCACCGGGTTTTCCAAACTGGACCGTGACTTTTTGTTCTTCCCACCCACGCCACCGCGGAAGAGTACTGGACGTGGCCGGAGGATGTACGGGCGGAGATCATCGAAGTTCTCTCACCAACCACCACTCGAACCGACCAAGTAGTGAAGCGTGCCGCGTACGAGAAAGCCGGCGTCCCGGAGTACTGGGTGGTCGACCCTGCGGGGCGTATCGTCTATATCTCCATTCTCGGCCCCGACGGCGCCTACGGCGGCACCACAATCCACGCCGCCCCGGAGGTGATCGCCCCACGTCGCTTCCCGGAACTCACCTTTGATCTGGAGCACATCTTCTCCGTCCTCGACCACGCCGACGGCGACGGTCTCTAAGTCAGCGACCGTGTCAAGGAGATTTCCCGGCGGTAGTATCCGTGATCGGTACGGCGACGATCCGCGGCTGAGCGCGAAAGCGTTCAAGGATCCGGAGGTTGTCACGGTAGCGGGTACCGTTTCGAAATCCGTTCTATAAGGACGCGGCTCATCGGTCCCAGTCGCCCGGATCGACGGAAATGTTCTCGATCTGGCTCGTCTCAAAGGCGGCGTGCTCTTCTGCGGTCCAGAGTCCGACGAACTGGCGATAGTCGTCGGCATAGGCGCCGTCGACGGGGATGCCCACCTTTTCAGCAAGGAGCTGTCTGATGATGGCGTTTTTGCTGATCCGGCGCCGCCACACAGGTTTGATTCAGCGCGGTTCCTTACACACAATACTGCCCCCGTGGATCGGCGGTATTCTCAGAAATTTCGGACCGTAAATTCATTGAACGGCTGGCGATCCAGGTTACCCGGGAGTATGTTCCTGTTTTGCCCCTTGGCCGGCCCGATGCTCCACGAGCCATTGACGGCCCCGGTCGCTTAGCCGGTATTTCTGCAGTCGGCTGTTTGGTTTGTCGGGGATCGTCATCTCGATCATGCCCCCGCCAAGTGCGGGGGCAAGGTAGCGCTCACGGAATGACTTCCGGTCCGAAAGCCCCATCACGTTTTGCAGCGATTCTCGGCTCATCTCCTCCTTCAACACCGCCAATAGCTCGCCGACTTGGGGGGGTACTTGGGGCGCGACTTGGGGGGCGAGGAGCATCACCGTTTCAAGGATCATTCGCAACATGAACGAGATGAACGGAGCGGAGTCGGATTCCGCAGTGCTCGTTCGGATGGCGTCGTA
>JAQIBO010000422.1 GCA_027859055.1 Spirochaeta sp. | reverse complement strand
GTCTCACCTCGGTGATCGAAAACGACACCGGCGGCGCATTCGCAGAACCTACCGCCACCAACTTGAATACCTATGTGTTTGCGAACAACAACGCCGACTCCGATCCAAATCTCGACCTGGCTTCATTGATAACTGAGACGACGTGGTATAAGCCGGGAGCCATTGTCGTTGGTGACGACTACCTCGTCGACGTGCCACAGGATATTAACGGTTCACCGCGCGTGAACCCGCCACGCGTCGGGGCCTATGAAAACTAGTGTGTTCCAGGTCTTGACCACCGGCTCTTAAGTGTAGGTATACCGATGCTCCCCGCGTTGATCCGGAAGATCAATACTCTCGGCTTCGGCGGTTCCTGGCGGGCAGGGGGCGGAGCGCGTTCAACGACGGCTCCGTTCAGTTCACGGATACGGACTATCTCTTTATGGTTGGTGAAAACCTTGTAGTGGTCGATTTGGAAACCTATGCGTTTTGATTCGAAGGTACCAGGGGATACGCGTTTGTGGGCAGTGCCGGGACAATACGAAACTCCTACACCATGGGATTTGTAGACAAGGCGACCGCCGGTGTTGGTGGCTTCGTTGGAAGGAACGAGGGTGTAATTGAGACGAGCTTTTCGATTGGCGCGATCCCCAACGCGGGTAACGGGTTCCTGGGGGAGAATGTTGCACTTGGAGCGCCGAACTTCAACTTCTACGACCAGACGACGAGCGGAAAAAACGACACGACCGGCGCCACTCCTCTGCCGACGACCCCCGAAATGCAGACGTTAAACACCTTCTTTTCAATAGGATGGGACATCTCGACCGGCACCGGAACTATCTGGGGCATCGTCGACGGCACGTCGTATCCATATCTGAACTGGCAGCCCCCAGGAACAGGTACGCGGCCGTAGCAATCAATCGGTATCATTTTGGCGCACCGGAGCCGCTTACGCTTCAGCGCGAAGAAGTTGCTCAAACGCAGCGTGAATCTTCTGCGGGTCGACCGGCTTTCCGAGAAACGCCGAGTTGGGAATGCTGCCTGTGCGTTCTATTATCTCCGCGGTGTTGTAGCCGGAGGCAAACACGATCGGTGCGTTGAGTTCCCGGCGGATCGTCAGCGCAGCGGTTATGCCGTCCATCTCGCCGGCCAACCCGATATCCATGACGATGGCGTCCGGGCCGCATGACGCGGCGAGCTCACACGCCTGTTCGCCGGACGCGGCGGTGCCGATCACGGAGTACCCGAGTTTCTCCAGGTTGCGCGTTAAGACGATCGCGGTGATAGCCTCATCTTCAACGACCAGAATCCTCACGGTACGACTCTCGGAGCGTATCTATCCGGCTTGAATGTAACGGTGCACCTGAACTGTTCGTCCGTCTCGAACGCGACCGAGCCGGCCAGCTGGTGTTCCCCCAGCGATGTGATCAGCCGGACCGTGTCATCGTCGGGAACGAACGCCCGTGTGTCGGCGTATACCATCGTAATGGTTTCAGTATCATCCCGTCTCACCGTAAGATCGATCCGGCTCCCGACCGATCCGGTGGGTTGGGAGCCGGTCGACGTTGCGCTCAGATAGCACAGCTCCCCGACAATAAGCCCGATGGGTGTCGCAGCATCGAGGAGCAGTTTTGTTTCCGGACAGTGAATCTCACACGTCGCCCCCACAGGGAGCGGGTGTGTTTGGAGCAGTTCAGTCCGGATTTTTTCCAGATAGGTGTGAAGGGGAATCCACGTGTAGTTGTTCTCCTCGCGCAGCATCTGCTGCACAAGTGACAGAACGCCGATACGATAGTCCAACCGCTCGGGAGCGGTTCGGTTACCGGTGGCTTCGTCGGTGATCAGCTCAAGCTGCACAAGCGAGCGGATCACCTGTAAGGAGTTGTTCGTTCGATGCAGCAGCTCACGGATCAGGCCCTCTTTGTCGGTTAACGCCTTGCGAAGGACCGCATCCGCGGTCACAAGATCTGCGGTTTCCTGGTTGAGACGGCGCAGCAGGAGCAGCGTCATCAGAACCATCATCAACGCCGCCGCGGCAGCGATCGCACTGATCGTGCGCCATGATGCAAATTGCTCATCGTAGCCGCGGCCAATCAAAACATAGAACGGATCATTTTCGACGCGACGGTAGGCGAATATCCGCTCAACGCCGTCGGTCGCACCGACGTAACGGACAACCCCGTGGGTTGCCCCACCTTCAATCATCTGTTGCGGCGGTATGTCCGGCGCCATGTTGTTCATGCGTTCAAGTTCTATCGGCCAGCGGGCGACAAGGCGACTTGTGTCGGTGCGGCGGATACTGACCATCCCGGTCCGGCCAACATCGACCCGTGAAAACAGTTGTTCGTAATAGGAGAGGTTGATCACCGCCGCGATCGTCCCGACCGTTTCCCCCCGGGAGTCCTGCAGCAGTCGATGCATCAGCATCGTTCGTGTGCCGGTCTTTGCGCAGTCGACGGTGGCGCCGTATGAGTAGTTCGGCGTCGAGGCATCGACGTACGACGAGAGGTCTCCCTCACATAACTGGTTCGCTTCCATCGTTGATATGAGCGGGCGCGCGTCCGGTCCATACATGACATAGCCATGAATCTCGGGAAAGCGTTGCGTCTGCGCGGCAAGATACGCGCCGACTGCGGCACGATCCTCCGATGACGCCGCGTTGCCCATCGCGGTTTCCGCCCACGCCATGTCCGTCCTGGCCCGGCGCATCGCCGAGTTCATGCTGCGGGAGAGCACCTCAGCTTCGTTCCGGGAACTGACCGACACCAGTTCATACGTCGCCTGGTAGGTTCGGACCAGGTAAAACGTGAGGCCGCCAAGGACGAGAAGGATCCACAGCATGGAAAGGAGCCGATAGTTGTGGTGGCGTTTTGTGGAGAGCGCCAGGACGGAGCCCACTCAACCCCTCGTGGCTGCGCTGCTGGCACTGTAATTTGACATATGCTTAAGAATATACAAAAACGCGCGGCTGCGCAAATATACAGGGGACACGGCTGCCAGTCAGCCGCGACGTACCGACATATCCCGGGTGTTCGTGATATCGTCATGCCCGTGAAAGAGCTGATACTGGACGGTAATAACCTGATCTGCAGCGATCTCACCGCGTGCCGCGAACCGATTCACGTCTCCATATCCGACGACGCCCGCGCGCGATGCCGGGCAAGCCGGAACCTGCTGGAGCGTATGATGCGGGAACGCCGGGTTATCTACGGCGTGACAACCGGGTTTGGTGACTCCGTCGATACCGCGGTGGACCCCGAGGCGGCGGAACAACTGCAGCACAACCTTGTCCAATATCACCGGATCGGGACGGGGCCGCGGTTTTCGCGGGAAGAGACGCGGGCGATTCTGCTGGTGCGGCTGAACGCCCTGGTGCGCGGGGCCTCCGCGGTGCGGGATGAACTCCTTGATCAGCTGATCCTGTTTCTCAATGAGGACTGCCTGCCGCTCATTCCCGAACAAGGATCTGTGGGCGCCTCGGGGGACCTGACGCCGCTTGCATACGTCGCGGCGGCGCTGTGCGGGGAGGGTGAGGTAGTCCTGCGTGACCGAACGATGGCTGCCGCAGAGGCGCTGACCGAGCTGGAGGTGGCGCCGCTCACCCTTGCCGCCAAGGAAGGCCTGGCGCTGATGAACGGGACCAGCGTGATGACCGCCCTGGCAGCCCATTCGGTCGACCTCTTGAAACGGTGCACCACCGTGGTCCAGGCGTTGGCCGCCGCCGCGGCGGAGGTGACCGGAAGCGATCGGAACGCCTACGCACCGGCCGTACACGCGATGAAGCCGCATCCCGGCCAGGTCCGGGTCGCACAGTACCTGTACGATTTCCTCCCGACGCCCGCGGCCGGTGCGGCGCGCCGGGTGCTTCCCGAGGCGGGCCGTTTTGGCGAGAAACCGGTACCTCTCTCGTACCGGTTGCAGGCGCCGTACAGTATCCGCTGTGCCCCCCACGTTATCGGTCCGGCGTTGGAAGTGTTGGATATGGTTGCATCATGGCTGCACGTTGAACTCAACAGCAGCAACGACAATCCCCTGTTTGATCCGGATCAGGAAGAGGTCTATTTTTCCGGCCACTTTTTCGGCGGCCATGTGGTGGTGGGTGCGGCCACGCTCCGAAACGCGGTGGCCACCCTCGGCGAACTGGTGGACAAACAGTGTCTGTTGCTCCTGGACGCGCGGCGCAGCGGTCTGCCGGCAAACCTCGTCTCCGAGGCGCTGCGGGCCACGGGAAATCACGGACTGAAAGCGCTGGGAATTACCGTCTCCGCCCTCGCCGCCGAGATCGCCCACCTGAGCGCTCCGGTGGCGCCGCATTCACGCCCAACGGAGTCGATGAATCAGGATATCGTATCGATGGGTACGATATCCGCCAGGCGACTGCGGGAGGTGACTGACCTGTTTGTGCGACAGGCGGCGATGCAGTGCATCGTCATTGCCGCGGCCTGCGACCTGTACGGCCTGGACCGATTGGGCCCCGCGTTGAGCCGGCTTTACGTGTCGATCCGCCGCTATAGCCCGCCACTTTCGGCGGACCGGCCGCTGGACGCGGAGGCTGAAGCGTTGGCAGCGGCGATCAGGACGGGTGGCCTGTTGAGCTGATAAGTGCGGGATGAGACGTTGAGAGCTGTGGTCACGCGCGCCAAACAGTTTTCCGGTTTCGAAGTTTTTTTCATAAAAATTGTATTTTGAAAGAGTGCTGTGCTATCATTTCGAAGTGCGCCTGAGGGGGGCCGCAGACGTCCGCCGATTCGGCGACACATCTGGTGTTAGAAGGACAGCAATGATTGAAAACCGGAAGCAGATCCTCCTGGTAGAGGATGAAGCGCTTATCGCGATGGACAAACAACGCCGTATCGAGAAAATGGGATACGGATGTACTGCCGTCCACACCGGTGAAGCGGCGATCGCAGCCGTGCGAGACACGCCAGACGGCATCGATCTTATCCTGATGGATATTGACCTTGGTCCCGGCATCGACGGCACCGAAGCGGCACAGCAAATTCTCGCACAGGTGGAACTCCCCATCGTCTTCATGTCCAGTCATACGGATCTGGAAACGATCCGAAAGACCGAGGGTATTACGTCCTACGGGTACGTAGTGAAATTGTCTCATGACGTGGCGATTGATGCGTCGATAAAGATGGCGCTCAAGCTGTTCCGCGCCAACACCGCGACACGCCGGGAGAAGCGAAATCTTGAACACATTTTTGATGGAAGCCCCCTCGGTATACTTGTCATCAATCACGAATACGAGGTCGTTCGCGTCAACAGCGCTACCGAAGAGATCAGTGGAAGGCGCCTAACGGATTTTTCCAAACCACGGTGCGGTGATTTTTTGGGGTGCTCCCACCGGCATGACCAGCCACGCCGATGTGGTGAAACGGAGAGTTGCGCCGATTGCGCCGTTTTTCGTGATATCAAGGAGGCCCTTTTCCACCACAAACTCTCGGGAGCTCGAGAAGCGGAGTTTCAGGTTGATGGGGAAGTGACCAAATGGTTTCGGTACACCACGTCACCGATCTCGCTTGACGGTCATCCGGCTGCGGTGGTCGCCATTGCGGACGTGACGCGGCAACGAAGTGCCTACGCTCTGGTCCGCCAGTTATCCAGGGTGGCGGAAAGTGACAATACCCTCATGGTGATAACTGATCCGCAGCGGAGAACGACATGGGCGAATAGGGCGTTTGAAAAACTGTCCGGCTATACGGTCGAAGAACTGTACGGACGAAACCCGGGGGAACTCCTGCAAGGCCCGAATCCCGATCAGGAACTGCGGCGCCAAATGACCGCCGCGTTTGACGCGCATAAGCCGTTTCAAACAGAGATCCGGAATTTCTCCAAGGACGGAACACCGTACTGGATATTCATGGACGTTCAGCCGCTTTTTGACGACCACGGTGAGTTGGAAGGTTTCATCTCAATCCAACGGGATGTGTCGGGAGAAAAGCGTCACGTACAGGAGTTGGAGGAACGGGACCGGCGGCTATGGCTATCAATGAATGATTTTGACGACGCGGTTACAGTTATAGATGGTGACGGCCGGCCCGTGTTTGTGAATGAAGCGTTTGCCCGTCAGGCAGGATTTTCCACCGAAGAGATCCTTAAAATGGAAGCCGCGGAAATCATGGAGTTCATTCATCCTGACGACCGCGGCGCAATGGAATCCGGTATCAACCAGGCTCTTCAGCAGCAGCGAAGCATGGTCTCCTCTCGGTATCGAACGCGGCAATCCGATGGACGCTACGTGTGGCGGCAGGATCGGATTCGGTATTTTTATCATGGCGACGGCGCGCTTGATCAGGTGTGGATCACGGGACACGTGCTTCCAAAGGATGACACCCGCGGATTTGATTGCACGGTTATTCAGTAGGATCGCCGCGACACGATGGATCACACCAGCACCGGAAAACCCAGCACCACCCGCGTTCCCGCGTCGGTGATCGCGAAACGCGTATTTCATCGCGTTGGTCAGTACCTCGTTCACGATCAGGCCAAGCGCCGAAAGTCGATGGGTTGCACACAGGCATTCGTCAAAGTCGATGCGGACGATAACCGCTTCGCCCCGAGGAAACAGCCGGACCCCGCTGGCAACCAGCTCCGTGACGTAGGCCTTGACCGAACCGGGTAGGCGGTACCGTCTTTTCGAACGTAGGTACCCTCAACCACACGTCGGTCCCCCGGTTCCCGGTAGCGCCATGTATCGAAAATGTCCACATCGCCGTCGAGGTGCAGGTTGGCGCCCGCTTCGTTCAGGTCAAATACACCCATCTGCATCAGTTCCGCCCGGGAATACCCCGTTTGCTCGCAGGCAAATTGGTTCACATCGATAAACCGGCCGTCAGCGTCCCCAATAAAGATCGCGCTGAGCGTCTCATCGAAGAGCGCTCTGTTCAACTCCTGACTCTCGTGCAGTCTGGCCTCATCGGCTTTCCGTTCGGTGATGTCGGCGGTAAATCCGTCGATGATCGAACCGTCGCCGGCTTGACGGACGACACCCTGAGTTGTCGTCGCAGACAGAGTGGTGTAGCGATCTTGATGCGCCGTGATCGTCCGGTTCGCTTCGTGCAGACGAAACGCCATTTTTACCGACGCGAGCAGGACGGCATTGCCGGAGTTCTTGACGATATACCCGTAGGAGGTGATCTTCTCCGCCATCGCTACCAGGGGTTCATCTTCAACCACAAGAATTGTGTTCGCGTCTTCGGACATCAGGACACCACCTCCGCGGGCCTGCCGAACAGGTAACCCTGAAACGACTCGCATCCGTATTCTCGCAGCAGCGCGGCTTCCTGCTGAGACTCAATTCCTTCCGCGAGAATACCGATGCCCAGCGCTTTTGCCATGAAGACCATCGTCTCTACGATTGTAGCCGCCCGAGAATCAAGCTTCCCGTCCTCGCTGTACAGGTTCATGACGAACGAGCGATCGATCTTGATCCGGTGCGGATCGATCGCCGACGTCTCGAGTAGGGTGGTGAACCCAGACAGAAAATCGGTCTGTTCCATGTGAACCGGGGAGATATTGATGGAAAAATTGCCCTGCAAACCGGTTGCGGGGTCGTTCATTGTGTGCCACGCCGTTCTGATCAGCCACTCCGTCATTTCGGCGATCAAACCTGTCTCTTCCGCCACGGGGATAAACACCGCTGGACTCACCTCGCCAAGGGTGGGATTGTGCCAGCGCATGAGCGCTTCATAGCCACTTACGGTTTCGTCAAAGGCGTCCACGATCGGCTGATAGACGAGTCGCAGCTCACCGCGCTCCAGGGCCCCTCGCAGCAAGTCCGCCATCGCCAGCCGCGCGTGGATCTCCTGTTCAAACGTACTGTCATAGCGAGTGATAGTGGTGGTGCCAATTCGCTCCGGCATCCGATGGCGCAGCGTTGTCTCGATTCGTGCGATCAGCGCTTGGCCGGAAATCACGTTTGCTTCCTCTACCAGACTGACCGCAAGATGGGGTGAATAAGTGACACCGTCGATCTCGATCGCACGGGACAGCTCCGCGGTGGTTGATCGCACCCAACCCTCCCGCTCAACTGGATCGGTGAGGTCGGGAGCCATCAGCAGGCTCGTGTCGTTATAGACAAACAGTTTGCAGGTCGGACCGGAACGCCCCAGCAACGTCTGAGCGAGGCGGGCAACAACACCGCGGACAAAACCGTTTCCATACCGCAAACGGACGTTGTCGGCATCGGCGATCTGTATGAGCGCCACCATGGGCATTGTGAGCGTTCCTCCGTCCTCCACGTATTGGTCAAACGGGGGAGACCCGTCGTCGGGTCATGGGTTGCAAGATCATGGACCTCCTGATACGCCCGCCGTTGCAGTTCGGTAATCATGTACAGAAACGCGTTTATGACCGCATACGCGACAACCCACGAGAGCTCGTATTGCGTGGAAACAAGCAGCGACAGATCGAGGAAGAGAAGAACCAACAGACTCGCCAGAAATCCAAAACTGACAAACAGGGCTGAACGTACGGAAAGTAAAAGATATAGTGCCGGAGGCAGGGCGAGGAGATACGGACTGATCTCCAGGACACCGCGGCCGACGACGACGAGAAACAGCGCCAGGACAACGATCACGCCGGCGGTGATGCGCCGCACCCAGTTCAGAAGGTCCGGGTTCCCCCGCCGGGCACGGATGGCGGCAAAGCTTGCCCAACCCAAAAGGAGAACGGAGCCAAGTTCCGCCAGGCCGATGACCCATTCACCGCTTGAAAGGTGTACACCAGCGTAGCCCGCCGTTACTGTGCCGATGATGAGGTCAATTCCGAGCAGAAGACGCCAGGAAAGACCGGAATAAGACGTTACCACCACCATACGGTAATCGAATTCCCTCGTTATTGCCACCATCAGAGAACTGGTCGGTGCCCCCCGGACCTCAACATATCCTGCCGTTCTGTAGTACCGTGGACCAATGATTTCACGAACCGACGTTGAGGCGATCACCGAACGTACCGGAGAGCTTTCGTCTGCGGCGACGTCTATCGGGGAGATATCCGCGCAGCTTCGAACCGAAGCGGACACATTGAACCGAGAACTGCAGGTGTTCACGGTGTAGAAGGGTGGCTCGCGTGATCACGACCGACCCGGATACGAAAACTACCGCGGGTGTGGTCATTTCAGGCGAGGATGGTTACCCTGTGCAGATGGAACGGGATGCCACACTACGCTCGCCACGAATTGACGAGCTCACCCTCGTACCCGCGTCGGACGGACGGTAATGCAACAGCTTTTCTCTCTTTTTTCCGCCGTCATCGCCGCTCTTGAAAACATGGAAGAAGGTCTCGTAATCACCGATCATCGCCAGCCCGATGCGCCGATCGTGTACGCGAATAAGGGGTTCATTCGTCTGACCGGATACGCCTTCGATGAGATAGTCGGGCGTAACTGCCGGTTCCTCCAGTACGAAAAGACCGATTCCGGGGAGCTTGATCGTCTCCGAAGCGCAATCGCTCACGGCGAACCGGTGAAAGTAGAGCTCTGGAATCGTTCAAAGGAGGGGCGGGAGTTTCTGAACCGGCTGTCTCTCGTTCCGATTTACGGCGACCGCGCCGCGACGATCGCGACAAAAACAGCGTCGAAACATGACACCGATAGTCCATCCTACTACGTCGGCCTTCAATCCGACATAACCGACCTGCGTCACGCCCAGGAGCGATCGGCCCGGCTGGATACGCTGCAAATCACGATGCGCACCGTAAACGACATCACGATGAACGCGTTCAACGGATTGCAGTCCGTGCGAGAATCACTCAACGGGTCATCCCAACACCAGGACGACATTGCGCTCTTTGACGCGATCGTTGGCGATGCCGCAGCCAGGCTTCGTCGTATCGAAGGACTCCAGGAGTTGGATACGGACTCTTCCCGCGGCGTCGACGTCTTGAAATACGAACAATAAACTCCACACCGCGAAAATCGAACTACCGTTCTGCGGAGCATCGTGTTCACCCCAACGCTTCCAGCCGAATCGGTCGGCATGGCCTTGATTCGATATCTGAACCATCGTACCCTAAAGACAGACCAGATCTGGTCTGGTCGAATAGACTGCGACAGGAGGAATTGCCATGGTGGTGAATACGATAACCGAAGCCAAGGCCCAGTTGTCGGCTCTTGTCGACCGTGCGGCTGGTGGTGAAGAAATTATCATCAGTAAAGCGGGCAAAGCGGTCGCCGTTCTCGTCCCGTACACCCGGGCAACCGGCGTCCGCCGGCCGGGAAGACTTCGTGGAAAGATCCGCATAGCCGATGATTTTGACACACTCCCGGCAGATATCGCCGACGCATTTGAAGCAGGTAGCCAATGAACTTGCTCCTCGATACCCATATTGCGTTGTGGTGGCTTGCCGATGATCCGTCCCTCTCCAGGGCTGCCCGAGACCACATCGGCGATACCAGGAACCTGGTATTCGTGAGTGCTGCGACGGTCTGGGAGGTTTCGATCAAAGCAGCCATCGGAAAGCTTGAGGTGGACGAATCCTGGTTGGCCGCGCTTCTCGAGGACGGAATCCAGCAGCTCCCCGTCAGATGGAACCATGCCGAGGGAGTGCGCCGGTTACCGATGATCCATCGGGATCCCTTCGACCGGTTGCTCATTGCGCAGGCGATGGATGAGCGACTTACCCTTGTCACGGCGGATGAGACGATACCGACGTATCCCGTTCATTGTCTGGTGAACTGAGCGGAGCGATCGGCCACACGACGACGCCGACCCCGCGAAGAGCAACGTTGTGAGCGGGGACCGCGCCGGTCGAAACCTCGCCCACTTGGTCAGTAGTCCCGTCGAGGGAAACCGGTCAATCGAACCACGTGTCCATCCAGAGTCCCATTTGTCGGATCTCCTGGGTTTGGGTCGTACGGATACTTGCTGCCAGTTCTTCGATCTCACCGTGTTCAACGTTGAACTGAGACAGAAGCTGCTCGGACATTATGACCGCAGCCATGTGGTGGGGGATCATATCCTGAAGAAAGGCAAGGTCGAGTTGGTTTCCCGATAGCCCGGAGTAGTCCCGCATTATCGGTTGGTATTCGAAGTCGCGATCGCGCTCGGGATACCACGCAGTTATCCAGGTCTCCATCTGCTCAATTTCCCGGGTTTGGGTGTCGATGATCTCCGCGGCAAAGGTCCGCATTTCCGCCCGATTGGTGCGGTCACCGAGAACCCGTGCGCTTTCCACAGCTTCTCGATGGTGGGGGAGCATCCGAACCATGTAGTCGAATTCCGTTTCCACGTCGGCCATCGCGTGCACTTCCCGCATCATACCGAAGCTCATCGGTCCAATACCAAGAGCTCCACCCGGCGCGGCGAACCCAGCCATCGGTCCCAAACGTGCTCTACCAAGAAAGGGCGTGAAGAAACTGACGGCGCCGAGAACGAGTAGAACCAGCACGAGACTAATGGCAATCAGGCGTACGCTTTTGGAATGCATTTGATGAAACTCCTTCTGTCTAACTTACGAAAAGGTAACAACCGTGACCAATTCCGGTGGCTTACAAGGTGGACGGTGTCAATCGACGATATTCGGCAATGAGGTCATTGGAGGCAACGCCGCAAAAGCTCGGGTTCCGGATGTCCGTTGTACTGGACGATACCCCACCCCCGTTCTTCAGAACGTGATAACCTTGTCCGCCCAGAGGGTCCAGTCGGTGAGCTCATCCATTGAGCTCCGATGTGATCCTGCGGCAAGTTCTTCGTCGGTCATGCCACGGGCATCCATACAGCTCCCGCAGACGCCAATCTCGCCGCCTCGCGAGGTGACGAGTTTCATCATGCGTTCGATGTTGTAGTAGCCGTTCGGCGTCGCCTGTCCCTTTTTGGCGCACGAGGCTGCATCGCCGATAAAGAACATCTTTACCTCTTCCTCACGCTTGACGAGGGTGCCGGCGAGACGGAGGCCGTTGTAGCTTCGCTCGGTCCCGTAGGGCGGGTCGTTGAGAATAAACAGTGTTTTCATCTTAATTGCTCCTTTCGAGGACAAGCCCTGCCGCCCTCCATTCAGCTATTCCTTCCGGGAGGCGCGTAACGCTATACCCCCGTTCGTTCAAAAACTCACTCGCCTCCTGGGATAGGACGCAGTAGCGGTCCCGGCAGTAGGCGAAGACCGGCGTATTCCGAGAGAGCTCACCGATGCGTCTCTCGAGCTCTTCGAGGGAGATCGAGAGTGCCCCGGGTAGATGACCGGCGGCGTACTCTTCCTCCGGTCGGACGTCAAGGAGAACTGCATCGCCCTTGGTAATCCGGTCCTGTAGTTCCTCATAGTCGAGCCCCTCAACCTCCAGACTGTGTCCGCCGAAAAGCTCGTCCACCGCGCACTTGACCACCGCCAGCTCTTTAGAAGCGAGTTCCGCGAAGCTGTTCCAGAGGGAAAGAGCCATTTCCGTCGCCGAGTAGTAGACGTAGCGTCCAACCTTGCGGGTTCCTACAAGGCGTGCCTGCTTCAACACTTGCAGATGGTGGGATGTGGTGGTTATCCCGGCGCCGAGCATGGAGGCGAGGGTTTCCACGTTGCGCTCGCACTGGGCCAGGAGCGCGAGGATTTCCAGCCGCCGCGGATCCGAGCACGCCGCCAGGGTCTTCGAGATCTCCTGATACACTACCTGTTTGAAATCGTCTTTCGTCACTGGCATATTCCAAGAATGATTGGATTATAAACATGAAAGACTGTCAATCCTGTGGCCTACGAGTTAGAGAAGCTGATTCGTCGACCCGAGGCGATTAAGACAAAGTGCCTGGTCGCGCCCCTGGCTCTGTTCCGTTTACGCTCATGTCACCGAGTTCCTCGCTGTTTCTATTTCGGGCGAGCGACGATTCGTTTCATCACGTCCATCCAGAGATTAGTGATTTCCATTTCCTTGAACCCCGCGAGCCGGAGATTTTCTTCCGTTCGTCGGTTTATGTTCGCGCCGTAGAAATGAAGCGGAATGGGATTGAGAAAATCCATGGCCGGTCCGAGGATCGGGCCTTTGCTTCGAACGTGCTCCAGCATGAGCACCTTGCCCTCCGGCGTGCAAACACGGCGAATCTCTTCCAGCCCGCGAACCGGAAGGGGAACGGAACAGAACACACAGGTGGTTACCACCGTATCAAAAGAGTCGTCGTCAAAATCCATGCGCTCCGCGTCCATCTCCATAAGCGTGACGTTGGAAAGGCCGAGCTGCGCAACTCTCTCTCGAGCGCGGGCTATCATTCCGGGGCTGAAATCGATTCCGGTTACGCGTACTCCCTCGGGATAGTGCTCAAGGTTCTTCCCTGTACCGACGCCAACCTCCAGCACCCGACCCTCGGCTGCTTGCAACAGCTCGTCGCGCCACTGCGAGAACTTGGCCTCCATCGGTCGCTCCAACAGGTCGTACAGCGGCGCAATTCTGTCATATCGTTTCCGGACTTCGTCAGTTGCTTCGCTCATTCGTTCTGTTCCCCTCCGCCAGGGCAAAAGCGCGATCCATCGACCAGATTTGCCCCAGCAATGTACAACCAGTAGTCTACTCTATCTCGCGGAGCATTCGCCGGTACTGGCGACGGGAGATTTCACCGGAAGCGTAGCGCCGCTCCAGCACCTCCTCCGGAGATTCGTAAAGACTCCGATTGTATGTCCTGTCAGGATTGCCCATGAGGCCCCAACCGGAGCCCATCATACCGGCGGAACCCGTCATTCCACCGCCCATCATCTGGTCCATCCATTCATGCTGCTCCGGGTCGTTCACGTACGTACCCATCACAGCGTCTCCCAGTGCGATCAGGAGATCTTCTGGTACAGCATCCGGGTCGATTTTCTCGTCCATATCGAGAGACAAGGCGTTTCGAATCTCAGATGTTACCTCTTCCAGACTTCGATCGTGGCCATCGACTTCGGCAAAGGCCCCAAATACAACTGCCGCGAACATCACGGCGACTATCAACGTACGATTACTCATTAATCATCTTCCAGGTATCATTTTTGCCGCGGCGGCGCGTTAGTGCCTCCGTCGACCTTTTATAACTTAGTAACGCAAGGTGACCACGGAATGACATGACTGTTACGGACAGATGACAATCAAGCGGCTACGTCCGGACTGAGAGATGGTTTTTGTCACGGGCGATTTTCCATGTACCGCCCACCGCCGCCTTTGACCTGCCGACCATAGGTTTTCCGGCCCATGATCATTACCTTGTAAACACGCAGCAGCGCGGAAAAGGAGCGACATCCGTCTTGAGCGCCTCCCGGGGGAGCACACGGAATCGTAATACGATCGCAACAATCCGGTAGCCGGAATGTCACACCGATTAGATAGTTTTACCTATAGCAGAGATTTAGATACGTTGAATTTATCAGGAGGAAGCAATGGGACTTTTGCTAATCGTTGGGTTGCTGGCCGTGGGGTACGTACTCTACCAAAACGGGCAACTTCCGGAAGCTCTCAAGACCGGTAACCGGAAAGCACCGGTCGACATCATTAGCGAGCGATACGCTCGGGGTGAGATCGATCGCGAGAAATACGAACGGCTCAAACAGGACCTGTATTAGGTCCATATCACGGAGGTTTAGAAAATGATGCATGGCAATTGGGGCTGGGGAACCGGCATGGGATTCGGATATGGAGGCGGAATCGTCTCCATTCTGCTGATAGCGTTAATCGTAGTCGGAGGATTTTTTCTCATACGATGGATTATTCGTCGAACCGATGGCGGCGGGATATCCTTGGGCGGGCCAAGCAGCCAGGACCCAGAGAATATCCTGAAAGAACGGTACGCAAAAGGTGAGATTTCTCGGGAAGAGTATCTCAACATGCTGTCGGACATGAAGAACGATTCAAAGAATCAGTAAGGACGAAGAATATGAAAAAACAACGATTACCGATCTTGCTGGCGGTGGCCTTAACCCTTGTAGTTGTCGCCGGCGCCTTTGCACAAGAGGACGCGCACGGGCGAGATGTTGAGGAAATTCTCCAACAGATCAAGCAGAATCAGGGTGTCGAGCGTGTTAGCGCAATCAACCCTAACGAGGTCGACAGGGAGCTCCTCGAGGAGCTTGGTGACGGCGTGATGGGGCTCATGATCGCCGACGAGGAACAGCATGAGTGGATGGATCGCATGATGGGAGGCGAAGGCTCCACGGAGCTCGCCTCCACGCACGCCCGGCTCGGCTACAACTACCTTCAGAACGACGGTAACCTTGCGGCGTCGGGCGCCGGAATGATGGGGTTTGGCATGATGGGTCCGGGCATGATGGGCGTCTGGAACGACCAGAGAGGCTGGAACAACACCACACCGTTCGGCTTGTGGGGCGGTCCATTCCTCTGGATTGGCGGATTACTCGTGCTGGTTTTGCTGGTCGCTCTCACGATCGCCATTGTTCGGACCAGGACACCCGGACGCAGCTCTCGCTCGGGCAATGTGAGCTCGGGTAGTGCCCTCGCCATTCTGCAAGCGCGCTACGCCCGGGGAGAGCTCTCCCAAGAGGAGTACCGCGAGATGAAGACGGAACTGCAGCAGTGAGCTCCGCGCTCAGGACAGATCATGGCCGGTGAGCGCATTCTCATCGTCGACGATGAGGCCGGTATTCAAAAAACCCTCAAGGCGTATCTGGAAAACGAGGGATACGCCACGGAATCAGTGACCGAGGGCGACCAGGTGCTCCAGAGGGTCCGAACCTTCAAGCCGGACGTTGTGATTCTCGACATAATGCTGCCCGGAGT
>JAQIBO010000397.1 GCA_027859055.1 Spirochaeta sp. | reverse complement strand
ATTGTATGATTGGGCCTAACCGGAGCCGGAATCGGTCGGTGTAGGTGCCTTTTGAGTTGTTTTTATAGTTCTCAAATAGTTGCTCAACCGCATCTTGTACGCCATCGGAATCGACTCCTCAGCGTACTTGACTGCGAACGCGGCGATATCCGATCGTCCTTCAACTGACTCGTAGCGAACAATAGTACCCACAAGATAGAGGGTTTCAGCGGGATCTTCAAAATCGATACTTATTGACGCGGTCTTGTTGACGAGAAATTTGGGAATGCCGGGCATGATGATCTTCGTGCCACTGAACGATATGTCCCGAAGAAGTGCTTTTCGCGGTACGTTGTCGACCACGATGTGCGCTCCTTTTGATGCGAGGCCAATTTTCTTGGCGCTGTCCGGCGTCACGATGATCCGTTCCTCGCTTCGCCGTTGTGAAGCGATGTTGGCTTCCAGAATATTACCGAGCCGCTCAATGAGATCGTCCGGAGGACGCTGGGTGAACACGAGATTCAGAAAGCTGAGCCCTTTGGCGGTATCTCCGTATGGAGATATCCCGGCGATCTTTGCAGACACGAAGAACGCCAGCGGGTCCGACTTTTCGCGTTGGATGAAGCTGTACCGAAGGGAAACGGAATTTTTCGACTTCTGCAACGTCTCTTTCAGCGACGGTTGCATCGTCGTGATGATTTTCGCCCCGGTCATCGAGCTGGAATAGATAATGCACGGCCACTGATAACCCAACGATTTAAGAAACACCTGTTTGGTGTTGAGTAACAACGCGCGGATGATCTCCTTGGTAAAGGTGACGTCTACGTTTTGAAACTCGTTATAATATCGGGAAATCTGTTGGCTGGTAGTTACGGCCATCGTTACCGGTGAGAGTATGCTATCGAAGAAACGGTTGTCAACAAACAGGCGCGGACAAACGGGGAGGGCGGTAAACTATTCTTCAAGGCTGGAATCTATTCGCTCAATAAGAGAGGTTGTGATTCGTTCAATTTCGCGGGCGTGATCGGCAGGTATTGCGGCGTCGCCGGTAGCCGGGGACGACCGCTCGCGAAACAGCTCATCGGTGACGAGTAAAGCCGCAAGGATCGCCTTTTTCAACGGGTCTCCCGTGGCAACCGACGTCTCAATGTCGGAGACGCGGTCCCGGTAGTACGACAAAATTCGTTCGACGTACTCCGGGGATTCATCTGACTGGATTTGAAACGATGTTCCAAGAAGCTCGATCCGCATCATGGAAGATCAAAAAATATCGAGTTCCGGCCCTGAGGTTTGTTCGTCATCGGCAGTAACGTGTGCCTCTTCAGAAACGTGATCCGGTTGTATCTCCGGTTTCGTTGACGGCTCCGGGGTTTCTCGGTCGGCGGGTTCGTTTTCATCAGCGGACCCGGCCGTTGTGGACGACTCGTCGTGTGTGGACGAATCCTGAACCTCGTCCTCGTGAACTGTGCCGGATTCTTCTTCACTGGTGACCACGCGGTCCTCCTGGACACCCTCCACAACGGCATCTTCCACTTCATCGAGCTGATGAAGTGCGTTCAAAACGCCTTTTTCAATCTCCGCCTGGGACGAGACGAACGTTTCAATATGCGCTTCAAGCTCGCGAATTCGCTCCTGGTATCCTTCGAGTCGTTCGCGGAGGTCGCCGTTTTCCCGTTGAAGTTCCGCGGTCCGCGAGATAACGCGCTGGACGCGCTCCTCAAGTAGTCGTACCTGCTCTACGTTCAACATGTCCGGGAAACCCGCCTCAATTTTTCAGCGAAGCCTGGGCGGTGGAAACAAGTTCCCGAAACGCGTCCCGATCTTCAATGGCCAGGTTGGACAGCGCCTTTCGGTTGATGCGAACATCCGCCTTGTTGAGTCCTTCGATGAAGCGTGAGTAGGTCATCCCTTCAGCGCGACACGCCGCGTTGATACGCGCTATCCACAAACGACGAAAGTCCCGTTTTTTGACTTTGCGGTCGCGATAGGCGTACTCACCAGCTTTTGCCAGCGCGTCCTTCGCGGTCCGAAAGGCGTTTTTTCGACGCCCCCAATATCCCTTGGTCTGGGATGTGATTTTTCGCCGACGATCTTTTCGTCGAGTTCCGTCTACTGCTCTGGGCATTGATCTGTACCTCTTTTATCCGTGTGTTGCGAGTTATGGGTGCCGTCGGTCAACCGTACGGAAGAAGCTTTTTGGCCCGCTTTTCTTCCGCCGGACTCAGGATACCGGCCTTCCGCAGATGCCGTTTCCGTTTGGTTGTCTTTTTCGACAGGATATGACGCATCCCCATCTTTTTGTATTTCACTTTGCCGTTTCCGGTCACCGTGTACCGTTTCGCCGCTGCGCGACGTGTTTTCATTTTTGGCATTGTCAGCTCCTCAGAATAGTTTATTTACCCTTGGCGCTCGGAGACAGAATCATCGACATGAATCGACCCTCCATCGCCGGCTTCCGATCCACTTGAAACGGAATTTCAAGCATCTCCAGAATTCGATCGAGAACGACTTTCCCCAATTCAGTATGGGCGAGTTCCCGGCCGCGGAAACGAATTGTTACCTTCACCTTTGATCCGGCTTCAAGGAAGTCCTGAATATGGCGCGTCTTGAACTCCAGATCGTGGCTTTCGATCTTCGGTTGCATCCGCACCTCTTTCATCTTCAGAAGTTTCTGCTTCTTACGGGATTCCCGGGCGTTTTTCACCTGCTCGAACTTGAACTTTCCGTAATCCAGCAGCTTGCATACAGGCGGTTTGGCCTGTGGCGCCACTTCGACCAGATCAACACCCTGTTCATTTGCCATTTTGAGCGCTTCGAGCGTTGGAACTATACCCAACTGCTCACCATCGCTGCCGACGAGCCGAACTTCTCGTACTCGTATCGCCTCATTCGTGCGTAGCTCTTGTTTGGCCAACATACCTCCCGTGTAAATTGCTCTAACTACAGATTACAGGTGCGAAACCATATCATCGGCGCGGAAAAGAGTCAAATCCCGGCGCGGTGTGGATTTGGATTGACCGGTGATTGCTTGTATTCGGCGCACCAGTAATGGTACGGTTTGGCCTATTATGGCTCTGTTTCCGATCATCTTTCCGCTGCTTGGCTCGGTCGCCTTTCTTGCATTTTTTGCGCCGCAGATCGGGGTTTCCTCCGGTCCGTCGGGCGTTCCATTTCATGCCGGAAACGTTCGCAATCCTGCGGTGAAATCGTTTTTCCTTTTTGTTCCGCTGTACGTCGCCCGCCTCGCTGTTTTTCGGTTCTCCGATTTCGAATACTCGCTGCAGTCGCTGTACCTTCGCTATCTGTTCCTCGACTATCTCGGTCTGTTTGTTCTCATCGGTGGACTTGCTTTTTTTATGAATCGGGCTGTCCGACAAGAGGGGCCTCTGGAGCAGTATATCGGATATCTTACCTTTTTTACCGTGTATGTCGTGTTATTTTCAGTGGCGGACGCGTTCCTCCACGACGGGTATTGGACGGTGTACGAGTTGTTTCTGCGCCCGGTTGCAATGGTGGTGCTTCTTGCGCTGTATCCGATGGCGATTACCCGTGCGGATACGGCAACCGGTGGTGGATGGGCGGTCCTGTACCTGGTGATAGCTCCGTTCTTATGCGCCATTCCGGCGATGCTTGCGGAATGGCTTCATCCGGGTGCCGCGATACTGAGCGCCGCCGGTTGTGTGGCGCTTGCTGCCGGGGCAATCTGGTGGGAGCTGTTCCGCAATCCGATTTCAGTTTCCGCGGTGGCGTCTGCTGAGAATGCGACCGGTGAGACGGCCGAGTAGGCACCTGATGAGGTGGCCCCGTTTCCGGCGCCCGACTATTGTAGAGCGCACGGTAAGACGCAGCGTGTTTGCTGTTATCGTTCCGGTCGTCGCCATCGTACTGCTCGGCTGTTCGCCGACGTACGAAATCCGGGTGCCTCCCGAATTTGCGATCTCTTCCAACGTCGATGATCTGCGCGGTGCGCTGGCGCCGGGAGACGGCGCCACGCCACGCCGGGTCGCGATCGTCCCGCATGAAGAGGGAACACAACCGTCGTTTGAGATCTGTGGCAGTGGTGACCGGGGCTGCCGGGAACTTACGTTTGCCGAAACGGGATTGGTTCGCTCCATCGATGAGGTCATTGATACCGTTTCCGAACGGCCGGGGATTGAACGGATTATCATCGTTACCGATTATCGACGCCGGACGGTATGCGACCGGTTCGACGCGGACACCGATTTGGAAACCAGTGCGGTGGGAGATTCGATGTCCATATCGTGCACGAGCCAGGGGCAGGACGAATCGCTCGACCGGCTTGTCGAGGCGATCGACGAGCGGATTGATATGGAGACCGATGTTGTAATCACCGTCCTTGGTGAGGCCACCATCGAGGTGATTCGACGTGTGGGGGCTTCCGGCGAGGACGCCGGTGAGGAGGGCGGCGGCGTTGTAGCGGAGTTGTTTCTCCCGGTCACGGGGCGGCGGCTTCACACGGCGGGGTATCCTGTTCTCGCGTCGATCGCGTATGATTTTGCACAGATATTCCCGATATCCGACCCAAATGACGATGAATCGACGCAGGTTTATGTTCCGTACGGTGTTTTCCGATACTGAAGGGGTCAGGTGGTTTGACAAAGGTGATGCTCGGTTCCTATAATGCCCGAAGATGCGAACGTCTACCACCCCGCTAAAGATGAACTGGATAAGGAGCGAAGCATGAGAATAGGTCGCCTGCTCGGTATTGGCCTGGTCGCTGTTCTGCTGATTCCAATGGCGCTAACGGCGCAGCAGCAGGCAACGACCAACTATCGATCGATTGTTATTGAAGACTTTGACAGTCCCGAGGATAGCCGCTGGATCGTACGGGCCAGCAAGTTTGTCGGAGACGGGTATCCGCAACAGGCATATGTAAACCAGTGGCCTGAGGCGCTGTATCGACGCGAACCGGAAGGAGAAACCCTTCTCGCGTTTGGTACCCAGGCTGCTTTTACGCGTCACGGATACAACTTTCTGGAGTTCATCCCCGTTGAAGAGAACGAGGATGGTGAGCAAGTACCGCGGGCAATACCGATTCCCGGACGGGTCAATAACCTGGATGTCTGGGTGTGGGGCTCCAATTTCGATTACTACATGGATGTGCACCTGCGCGACTACCGCGGAATGACCCATGTGGTGAAATTAGGCGACCTTGGTTACCGAGGGTGGCGCAATCTCAGAATTGAGATACCCACCTGGATTCCTCAGGACTCCCGATACACGGCGGAACTCAGAAACGGTGAGTTCACCTCGGATCTCCGCGGTCTGGAGATGACGAAGATCGTTCTCTGGACGCGCCCTCAGGAAAAGGTCAACGGGTTTTTCGTGTATCTTGATGAGATCAAGGTTGAAACGGATATGTACCGAGAACCGTTCGATGGTGAGGAACTGCGGAACCCTGAGTACGTCCAGGAACTGTGGGCAAACGCAGGTGAAGGTGAGGGGAATTAAGATATGAAACGATTACTATTGCTTGCGGGTGTGCTTGTATTTGCCGGTGCCTTCGTGCTGACCGCTCAGGAGACAGAGCCGGACCCCAACGATCTCGGAATAGATACGGCACAACAGAATCTGCAGGAGATTTCGATTGACCGTTTCGAGGATCCCGGGTTCTGGTTGTCTTCAATTCCCGCCGACCGCGGGTTAATCATGCATCGCCGCGTTGCCGGCGGACCTGCGGACAAAGAGCCGATACCCGCCGAAGTAGAAGCCGGCATTGAGCCGACCGATGAAAACGTGATCGGCATGAAAACCAACTTTTACCGTCGCGGCGCCGTAACCGTTTCGTTGATTCCGGTTCGCCCTCTGGCGGTTCACGGTATTGTCAAGACGATGTCGGTATGGGTCGTCGGTCGAAACTTCAACCATGAGTTGAACATTGTTATCGAAGACCACTTTGGTAAGGTAAATGTTTTGCCCATGGGCCGGCTTAACTTCAGTGGCTGGAAGGAACTCACCGTAGCGATCCCGCCAACATTGGACCAAAGAAGTGCCCACTACAACACGCAAACCGGTCTTCGGATTCTCGGCTTCACCATCGAGGCAGCTATCGATGAGGCGTACGGTACGTATTACGTCTATTTCGACGGTCTCCGTGCGGTGACCGACTTGTTTGCGGAACAGAGTCGGGACCCCGACGATATGGTTGACAACTGGTAAGCGCTATGCGTTTTTCTGTGCCGTCTGGCCTCCCACAGAGGGAGGCTTTTTTTTATCTGCAATGAAACAGGGCCGCGATTTTTTACGATACGCGTACTTTTTTCAGGACCTCGATGATGCGGTGGTTGATGCGGTGGCGGAATTGTGCGGATCCGCGACGTATCGGGCCGGTGAGTTTATCTTTTCCGAGGGTAACCACGGTGATACGCTCTTTATCGTGTTGTCCGGGGAAGTTCAGGTCTGGAAGCACCACGGCCGGGAAGATGCCAATTTGCTCTCCCGCTACCAGACCGGAAGAATTTTTGGCGAGATGGCCCTGGTCGACGAGTTACCCCGTAGCGCCACGGCGGTCGCGGCGCGTGACAGTGAGTTGCTGTTTCTCCGCCGGGCGGATTTTTCCGGTCTGGTTCGGCAGTATCCGGAACTTGCTATGTCAATTATGCGGTCCCTCTCGGCTATCGTACGGGAAAGCAACGACAGCTTTGTGGCGGATTTGCACCATCGGAACACGGAACTCGAAGAGGCGTATCGGAAACTCACCGAGGCGCAAAAGGAGCTTCTTGAAAACGAGCGGCTCTCGAACCTGGGTAAGATGTCGAACATGGTCCTCCACGATATTCGTAATCCCGTCGCAGTCCTGAAGGGTTACGCGGAGATGCTTGAACGCGTTGCTGATGACCCGGAGCGGGTCCGGGAGTTTGCCCGCCGTGTAACCGTTGAGGCGGAACGTCTCGGTCATCTGTCGGGCGAACTGCTTGACTACGCCCGCGGCGAAATCCGGCTGGATATGTCGGTTATACCGCCCTCGAAGGTGATCTCCGCCGCAGTCGGATATGTGGAGGAACGGGCGCGTATAGATGGTATCGGGATTGAGGTCGACGTGCGCGATGACACTGCGATCGTCGTTGATTTTCACCGGATCGTCCGGGTGCTTCTGAATCTTCTTGACAATGCGCGGAAGGCGTGTGGCTCGGGCGGTACGATCCGGGTTGTGGTTGACCGGGATGATCGCGTCGTACAGATCACTGTTGAGGACACCGGTGAGGGAATGTCCGCGGAGATCGCGGAACGGATTTTCGAACCGTTTTACACGCGGTCACGGCGTGGTGGGACCGGGCTGGGGCTGGTTATCGTGCAGAATATTGTCGAAGCGCATGGTGGAACGTTGTCGGTAACCTCGATTCCCGGCGAGGGAGCCCGTTTCACCGTGCGAGTACCTGCAGCGCTTTCCCGTGGGCCGGAGATCAGTTGATGACGACACTCGAGGCTTTTGTACAGTTTGCCTTCGTCCTGGTCGGGATGCTTCTGCTCTATGGGGGCGGGGCCGGGCTGGTAAAGGGAGCCGGCGGAATCGCCCTTAACTTACACATACCGCGTCTCGTGGTTGGCCTGACCGTCGTGGCATTTGGCACTTCCGCTCCCGAACTGTTTGTGAGCGTGTTGTCTGCGGTGCAGGGCAAAATGGGTGTCTCCATCGGGAATGTGATCGGGAGCAACGTGATTAACGTCGCTCTGGTTCTTGGAATTGCGGCGGTTGCTCGTCCCGCCACCGTTGATCGGGGCGTTGCGAGGGTAGACGCTCCGTTCATGTTGATCACCTATGCGCTTGTGGCCCTTGCGGTGGTCAATTTTGGAACGCCCCGGTTCTGGTTGTTTGGAGAAATCCAGCGGTGGGAAGGCGTTGTTCTTGTTCTCATCCTCGTTGGTTATATCTACGTATTGTACCGACGGAGCACGAGCACGGCCGGCGTGGCCACCCCGTTCTCTGAAGAGTTGCCGAACGAGGCGGATACGCAGCGGGCGCTGTGGATCGATGCGGTACTCGTTGTGCTGGGGGTTGTGGCACTGGCAGGAGGTGCAGAGTTGCTGGTGCGCGGCGCGAGTGAAATCGCGACGGAGGTGTTTGGCGCGAGCGAACGGTTCGTGGGTATAGCGATCGTTGCGTTCGGTACCAGTCTTCCGGAGCTTTTTACGACGATCGCTGGCATCAGCCGTGGCGAGATGGATATATCCGTCGGAAACATCGTCGGGAGCAACATTTTCAACTCGTTGATGGTCCTTGGTACAACCGCGCTCGTTCGCCCGATAGAGGTCGGCGGGACCGATTTCAGAAGCGATTTCGCATTTATGACCGGAACGACTGTGCTGCTTGTGCTGTTTCTTGCGGTATCGAGGAAGGTTCCCCGCGCGGGAGGGGTGGTCTTCCTCGGTATTTACGTCGCCTACTTTGTGTTTCTCACGGCAACACGCACCGTATAAGAGGTAGAGCGCTATGAAAGACAACGTTATTGTGGTGACGATCATCGGTGCGTTTTCAAACGTAGCGCTTGCGGTCGTAAAAGTGCTTTTTGGTCTGGTCGGAAACAGCGCCGCCCTGATTGCAGACGGGGTTCACTCCGTTTCCGATCTGGTTACTGATGCGGTCGTGCTTTTCGGGGTAAAAATTGCCCGGAAACCGCCGGATGATAACCACACCTACGGGCATGGACGGTATGAAACGATCAGTGCCTTTCTCGTCGGACTTATCCTGGTCAGCGCCGGTGGTGTCATCGGCTGGCACGGGCTGCGACAGGCGATCGGAATCCTCGACGGCGCTGTGGTAGCGCCACCGCAGCTGTTTACCCTCGCAATCGCGGCTGTATCAGTCGTTGTTAAAGAAATCTTGTTTCAGTTGACCCGGACGGCCGGGCGCGCTCAGAACAGCCCCGTCGTCGTTGCCAATGCGTGGCACCATAGATCCGACGCGCTCAGCTCCGTGGCAACACTTATCGGTATCTCCGGAGCGATCTTTCTCGGCGAGAGATGGGTAATTCTTGACCCGATCACGGCGGTTCTTGTGTCGGTGCTGGTTGTCGTGGTTGGTCTGAAAACGGCGATACACGCTCTTCGGGAAATGACCGATCACGCCTTAAGCGAGAACGAATGCGCCGAAGTGCTCTCTATCGTCGATGCGGTATCCGGCGTGACCGATCCGCACAACCTGAAAACACGCCGGCTTGGGCCAACCGTTGCAGTTGAAATACACGTTCGCGTGGACGGCGAAATGACGGTCAATGAGGCGCACGCTCGCGCCAGCGAAGTTGAGCGCCGTATCCGCGACCGATTCGGTGCGGACACAACGGTTATCACCCATGTGGAGCCAACGTTTACGGACGCCGCGGCCCGACGGTAATCGTTGACGCATCCGATCGCGTCGGTGGAAGTAGTCCCCGGCCAGTTTGAGATTAAAGCAAATCTTTCACAACAAAATTCATAATCGCCGGATATTGTAATGATGACTGGATTAATATTACTATTTTCGGCATACTATCAACGGAGGCTAACATGAGTAATACGAAGAGAATTCTGATTCTCGGCGGTGGATACGGCGGTGTCCATGCCGCGAAGACGTTGTACAAAAAATATAAACGGCGTGATGATATTGAGATCACCCTGATCGATAGAAACCCGTATCACACGCTGATGACCGAATTGCATGAGATCGCCGGCTCGCGAACTGAACCGGAAGCGGTGCAGGTCAGTTTCCATAAAATTTTCGGCGGTAAACGCGTGAACGTGGTAGTCGACGAGATTACCGGCGTTGATTTTGATAAGAAAGTTCTTACCTCGGCGGATTCCACATACGGGTATGATTATCTGGTAATCGGAGCTGGTGGTGCGCCGGAATTTTTCGATATTCCCGGCGTACAGGAGAACAGTTTCACCCTCTGGTCTCTGGAAGACGCTCTGCGGATCCGGACGCACGTGGAAGACCGCTTCCGCGAGGCAGCGAAAGAGCCGAATCCGGAACGACGGCGACAACTTTTGACGTTTACGATCGCCGGGGCCGGTTTTACCGGTATTGAACTTGCCGGAGAGCTTCTTGAACGGCGCGACGTGCTGTGTCCAAAATACCACATCGACGATCGTGAAGTCCGTGTACTGATTATTGAGGCGAAGGATTCTATTCTGCCGATCTTTCCGGAGAAACCGAAAAAGAAAGCGGAAATACGCATCAAGAAGATGGGTGCCGAGCTGATGCTCAACTCGATGATAACCGGAGCCGGGGAAGGCACAGTCTCGATCGGTGATCAGACGATCAAAACGGACACCTTTATCTGGACCGCCGGCATTCACGGCGGTGAGTTCAGTACGCGCGTGGATCTAACCAAAGGACATACCGCCCGCGGAGAATGTTCGGTCGCGTCGATCGAGGGAATCCACGGAATGGCGGGGTGCGCCTTTGACGACGATGAGCGCTACGTCGTTGGGCAGCGTGGTCGCATTCTGGTCAACGACTACATGCAGTCAGTCGATCAGAAATCTGTCTATATCGTCGGTGACATTCAATGGTACGTGGAAGAAGAACACGTTCTCCCGCAAGTCGTGGAGACGGCACTTCAGACCGGTGAAACCGCCGCAAAAAACATCGCCGCAGAAATCGACGGAAAAGAGAAGGAGGAGTTTTCCTCCAATTACCACGGCTTTATGGTTTCCGTCGGAAGTCGGTATGGCGTGGCTCACGTCGTCGGCACCTCCATGTCAGGATTTTTTGCCCTGGGAATCAAACATCTGATCAACCTGCACTACCTTTTCGGACTTGCCGGAGTAAACGCTGTCTGGGAATATATTCATGAGGAATTTCTCACGATCAAGGATCACCGCTCGATGTTCGGTGGCCACTTTGCCTGGAAGATTCCCGTGTACTGGGCCGTCCCGTTGCGTTTGTTTCTTGGCGGGAAATGGTTGTCGGAAGGGATAAAACACATCAGAGAAGGTTGGTTGAATCCCGGCAGCGGCGGACTGACCGACGTGTCTGCGGACGCTATTCTCCTTCCGGGCGTATCGATCGGTGACGCCACATCGGCGGCCAGCGAAGCGTGGGAAGCCGGCGGCGAGGCGGCTGCTGAAGGAGCCGCAGCGGCGGCGTCTTACGGTGAACCGTTGATTGAACCCCTTGGGATTTACACCTGGTTAGCCG
>JAQIBO010000323.1 GCA_027859055.1 Spirochaeta sp. | reverse complement strand
AGTTCAAACAGCATAAAATCGAAAAACTCCCGGTGGTGGACGCCGCAGGCTGTCTGACCGGACTGGTTACCGTCAAAGACATGGAAAAGCACAACCAGTTTCCTCGCGCCGCGACGGATTCCGCCGGCCGACTCCTTGTCGGCGCCGCCGTTGCCCCGGTGGACGTAGACAAGCGAATGCCTCTTCTCGCGGACGCACGGGTGGATTTTGTCGTTGTCGATACCGCCCACGGTGATTCCGCCAACGTTGTTGACGCGATTCGACGGATTAAGCACAAGTTTCGGTCGATGACCGTCGTCGGCGGAAACGTTGCAACCGGCGACGCGACCCGACGGCTCATCGAGGCCGGAGCGGACGTCGTCAAAGTAGGTGTCGGTCCCGGCTCGATTTGTACGACTCGGATCGTGGCGGGAATCGGCGCTCCCCAGCTGTCCGCAGTGATGGACGCGGTTGACGTCGCACGGCCTCTGGGCGTACCCGTGATCGCCGACGGCGGCATCAAGTTTTCCGGGGATATCACCAAGGCGATCGCCGCCGGCGCGCACGCGATCATGGTGGGCAGCCTGTTCGCCGGCCTGAAAGAAGCACCGGGAAAGGAGTTTCTCTTTGAAGGTCGCATCTTCAAGGCGTATCGGGGAATGGGTTCCGAAGCGGCGATGAAGCGGGGCGGTGCAGACCGATACAACGTTGCCGAGGGCGAGGAGCCCGTTCCGGAAGGAATAGAAGGGCGCGTCCCGTACAAAGGCGAACTGCGGCCCTATCTCCATCAACTGGTAACCGGTCTGCGGAAAGGCATGGGGTATTGCGGTGTCCGTACCCTGGGTCATTTGCGGGAGTATCGAAACTTCGTTAAGATAACCGCCGCCGGACTGCAGGAGAGCCATGTCCACGACGTTGTCATGGTTCGACAGCCGGCAAACTATTCGCGAGGATAATACAGGTGAATGTCGTTGTTATCGGCGCCCAGTGGGGCGACGAGGGGAAAGGAAAGATCGTTGATTATCTTGCCGATGGGGCTGAAATCGTTGTCAGGTATTCTGGAGGTGCCAACGCGGGCCATACAATTGTAAATGGAGACCGGACGTACAAACTCCACCTCGTCCCCTCAGGTATCATCTATCCGGATACCACGGTCATTCTCGGAAGCGGGATGGTGATCGACCCGGAAGCGCTCTTCCGGGAGCTCGAAGAGCTGGCGGAGACCGGAGTCTCCTGGGAAGGACGCGTTCTGATTTCCGACCGTGCCCATCTCGTGCTTCCCGGTCATCGTGAAGAGGACGTCAACCGCGACGCCGAACGCGCACGCCCGATCGGGACAACCGGACGGGGAATCGGGATCGCCTACGCCCACAAGGCGCTTCGCGACGGGGTGCGGATCGCCGATCTCGAATGGGACGCTCACCTTTCCGAACTCGCCCCGGAAGATCGCCAGTTCCTTGAGATCTACCGGGACCGGTTGACCGATATGGCGGTGGATCTTGCCTCGTTTATGAACGTCGGCAGCGGTGCACGCGCCGAAACGCAGCGCGTCCTCCTTGAGGGGGCCCAGGGAGCGCTTCTGGACCTGGACATCGGAACCTATCCATACGTATCAAGCGGCAGTTCCGCCGCCGGCGGGGCGGCCAGTGGTGCGGGAATCGGCCCCCGGAATATCGACCATGTCCTCGGCGTGTTCAAGGCGTACAGCACCCGCGTTGGTAACGGACCGTTTCCCAGCGAATTCGACAGCAACCTGAACGGCGAACTTGAAAATTATATTCGGGAGACCGGACGGGAATACGGCGTCACCACCGGACGTCCGCGCCGCGTGGGATACCTCGATCTTGTTGCCCTGCGCTACGCCTGTCAGACCAACAGTATCGACAGCCTTGCCCTGACACATCTTGACGTGTACGACGAGCTGGACGAAATACGCGTCTGTGTCGGGTACGAAACCGACGGCGATACCCTGGACTATTTTCCGTCTTCGATTCCCCTGCTTGAAGCGGCACGGCCGATAACGCGCCGCTTTCCCGGTTGGAAGAGCTCCATCGCGGATTGCCGTTCCTATGATGATCTTCCCGCACCCGCCCGGGAGTACGTCGCATTTATCGAACAGTACCTCGGCGTTCCGGTGAGTATCGTATCTGTAGGCTATCAGCGGGAGCAGACGATCGTCCGCTCCTCGATCTGGAATACGACGGGATCCAAGGAGCCCGCATGACCCCATATGAGCCGGAACAGATCGATCGGATCGTAGTTCTCGACTTTGGAAGTCAGACGTGCCATCTCATCGGCCGTCGAATCCGGGAACGCGGCGTCTATGTTGAGATTGTCCCCGGCGAGACAGACCCCGCGGAATGGTTTTCCGAGACAGTAAAGGGGATTATCCTCTCCGGGTCTCCGGCGTCGGTTCATGACGCCGACGCGCCGTACCCGTCCAATGCGATCTATTCTCTCGGTGTTCCGATTCTCGGCATATGTTACGGCCTGCAGTTCACCACCCATACCCATGGTGGCGTCGTGGCGCAGTCATCATCACGGGAGTACGGTCCCGCCCCGGTGTCGATTCACGACCGTCACCCGGTTCTTGAGGGTATCGGCTCCCGGTTTCTCTCGTGGATGAGCCACGGGGATGCGATCCGTCAACTGCCTGCAGGCGGGAGCGAAATAGCTTCCACGGTCCACGGCGTTCCCGCGGTCATTTCCATCCCGTCCCTTGCATTTGTAGGTCTGCAGTTTCACCCGGAGGTGACGCACACGCAAAATGGAGCGCTGATTCTCGACAACTTCGCAACACGTGTGTGCGGTGCCCGTCGGCAATGGTCGGTGCAGGACTACCGGAAACAACTTGAATCGGAAGTACGCGAACGTGTCGGCGATGACAACGTTCTGTTATTGATATCCGGTGGCGTCGACTCATCGGTGGTGGCCGCGCTCCTTTTGAACGCCCTCCCGGCGGAGCAGATCCATCTGATGTACATTGACACGGGACTCATGCGCAAAGGAGAGTCCGCCGAGATCGGAACCGCCCTGAAAGCGCTTGGGGCGCAGAATCTGTACCTCATTGACGCCGCAGACGACTTTCTGACAGATCTCGCCGGTGTTGCGGACCCTGAGGAAAAACGACGCATCATCGGAGACATGTTCGTCTCCGTTCAGGATCGAGAGGTTAAGAAACGGTTTCCCGGCCGCTACCTTCTGGCTCAGGGGACGCTGTACACCGATCTGGTGGAAAGCGGCCACGGCGTCGGACGCCACGGGGCGCGGATCAAGGGGCACCACAACGTGGCCAGCCCACTGGTCCAGGCAAAGCGGGAGGCCGGTCTCGTCCTCGAACCGTTGGCGGCGTTGTACAAAGACGAGGTACGACAATTGGGTTCAGCTCTCGGCCTTCCGGTAACGGTGGTTGGACGGCATCCCTTTCCCGGTCCCGGACTGGCGGTCCGTATCCTCGGCGCGGTGACCCGCGAACGGTGCGATATTCTTCGTGAAGCCGACGCGATTTACATTCAGGCGCTGCGTGACGCCGGCCTGTACGACGAAATCTGGCAGGCGTTCGCGGTGCTTTTGCCGATTCAGTCCGTTGGTGTGGCCGGTGACAGCCGCGCCTATGGTGACGTTATCGCATTGCGGGCGGTTGTCTCTCGCGACGGAATGACCGCGGACGTATACGATTTCAAGCCCGATGTACTGCGCGGAATCGCCGCGGCAATTACCAACCGTATACCCGAAGTTGGTCGCGTGGTTTACGACGTGTCGGGAAAGCCGCCGGCGACGATTGAGTGGGAATAGCGTAAAAAAAGGACAAAAAAGGGGGCTGCGCCCGATCTCTTTGCAAAGACCGGAAACAGCCCCGTGTATCTGGAGGTGAGGGGAGTCGAACCCCTGTCCTGAAGCGCCCGCAGCACATCTCTACAGGTTTAGTCCAGGCTTGTTTGTGTCGGTGGCATTATGGGCGCCTGAACCAGCCGAATACCACCCGATCCCGATAAAGAGTCCCGCCGGTCCACCGGGCATGACCGACAGCTAGTCCTGGTTTCTGTCAAGCAACGAGGCGCTCAGAACGGCGCCCCCCGCGCCCGCCGGTTAACCGCTTACGCGGCTACCGGAAGATAGTCTGCTTCTTCGGCAGATAAAAAGGTGCCAATCAGGAGATGGCGCTCCACCTGCAACCTACCGCGTATGACAACCCCAGTCGAATCCGGAACACCCCCATACGGCTTATCAAAGTGTACCGCCGTGGATAACCTCGGGTCAAGCGCCGGGGCGTCACGTGTGACGGGGCAGTGCGGTCACTTCCGCGTGCAGTTCCGGCGTCGCCGCGGCAAGGGCGGAATCACCCAGGTCGTTGGCTGCTCCGGCCAGATCGGTGAACGTTCCGCCCGCTTCGCGGACGATGACCGACAGCGGCGCGATATCCCACGGGCTCATTATCGGATCGATCATCAGGTCGACCGCGCCACGCGCCAGGAGAAGGTAGCCGTACGCATCCGCCCACGTTCTCGTTGCCGCACAACGGTCATTAAGAGTGCGGAACAATTCGGGTTCGCGTTTCGCAAAATCGTGTGGATCAGTGGTTAGGAACCACGCGTCGGTTACAGTTGAACACGTCGAAACGGAGACAACGGTCCCGGTTTCGTCGGTGGTTCCCGTTCCCAGCGCCGCGGAAACGATCTCTCCCGTTGCCGGGGCGTAGATCACTCCCAGAACGGGCCGTCCGCGGTGCACCAGGGCGAGCAGGGTGGTATAGAGGGGAACGCCGCGGATAAAGCTTTTTGTGCCGTCTATAGGGTCTACAATCCACTCCCACTCGTTCGATCCCAGTGTACCGCCGAACTCCTCGCCGACAACGGCGTGATCGGGAAACCGCTTGTGAATCTCCCGCCGGAGGAGCTGTTCCGTTTCCCGGTCGGCAACCGTGACGGGGCTGGCATCAGCTTTTCGTTCAACCCTCACGTTGGACCGGAAAAAATCCAATGTGCGCGCTCCGCCGGCCATGGCTATCTCCCGTGCGGCAGGGAGATAGCGTGCGTAGTCGGTCTCGACCTCACTCACGACCGCGCATCTCCCGATCCATGTCGCGTTTTTGCGCTTTCTGTTTCAGGCTTTCCCGCTTGTCGTAGAGTTTCTTTCCTCTGCACACGCCGATATCAACCTTGATCAGTCCCTGCTTGAGGTAGACCTCCAACGGAATGAGGGTGAATCCCTTCTCTTCGACACGTCGACGCAACCGATCGATTTCCGCAGCATGACAGAGCAGTTTCCGTTCCCTCGTCGGCTCGTGATTGAACAGATTTCCGTGGGTATACTCGGCAACGTGGAGGCCGATCAACCACAGCTCTCCGACTTTCACCCGCCCGTAGGAATCAGCGAAAGAGAATTGCCCGGCCCGCATCGATTTCACCTCGGTACCGACAAGTTCTATTCCTACCTCGAGATGCTCGTCCACCGTATATTCGTGAAACGCGCGTCTATTCCGCGCCAGTCGCTTGTGGTCACTCATCACTGTCATCTCCATCCGGATAAATCGCAACCCGGAAACCGAGGAACGGTGTCGCCCATTGAGGCGGTTGCGCGCCGGTGATGGGGCGGGCGGTCGGTTCGTTCGCGTACGATCCGCCAATCACCGTTTTCTGAGCGGCGACCGGCGCCGGGATAATTCTGCCATGCTCTGTATACCAGTCATCGGTCCATTCCCACAGATTGCCCATCATATGCCGCAATCCGAGCGCGCCGGCTGCGCCGCTTTGCGCCGGTACCGGTCCATCTGTTCCAAAAACAGCTTCCGCCGGACCAAGCGCATTCAAAAACGCGGCGTATTCCCACGCAACCGCCCCCGGCAGGACAACCCGACCGGGCGCGTCTAGCTCCTTGTCAAGCCATCCTGCATAGGCGTGCGCCGCGTGCCACGAGACGTACCGCACCGGTTCTGACCCAAAGGTCTCGTTCCCGGCCGCTCCGGGAGCGGTCATATCGCGCCAGTTCTCCGGCCAGTCGGACAGATACGAGGCATCTGCCACTCCTTCCGCCACCAGATCCGATCGGCGTTCCGGACTCCATTGCGGTTGCGCCACAAGAAAACGGGCGAACTCAGTGCGGGTAACCTCGTGGGCTAACAACAGGAACGGCTCGGAAAAAGAGACCGGAATACCCGGTTCATTTTCTGAACGTGACGGATACCCGACGATGTAATTGCCGGCGGGAACGCGAACAAAATCCATCCCTTCCACCGGAACTGAAACCCGTTCCGGAATACGTCCTTCGTCGAGTTCCAGGGACGCTGCAAGAAGCTCCGTCGACAACGCCTCGTACCGCGCGTCGCTCCAGCGGGAATCCGAGATCACCCGCGCCGTCTCAATCTGGTCAGGCGCAGCGGCGCTGATTATCTGTACAGCCACGGAGAAAAGCGGTGATCCGTTATCAATCCGTACAAATTCGTGTACCAGTTGTTGCATCGTGTGCGGAAGAACAACCCCGCCCGGTGCGGTCATGCGCAGGAGTCCCCCAAGAAGATCCGGAACCTGTGCTTCCGTTGTCGCCGAAATAAGGGCGTGAGTCGTCCGCGTGCGAAGATCGTCGGGAGGATTTCCCGCCCAGAGCGCCCGTCCGATGATCCGACCCACCGGTGGATACTGGAACTGCTCGCCGGGGGGGCCGGAAAGTGACCACGCACTGTATTCACTCATCAGCTGATCGAGTTCCGATTGCACCGTTTCCGGTCCCACAACGGCGTTCACGGTGTGGCGACGTGGGAAAAAGAGGCTTCCGATGCGGCGTCCGCCGAGTTCAACCTCTGCGGCAAACGGTCGGAGCCCCGGAAAGCGTACTTCGACGTCGTATCGCCCGGATGGAACAAAAACGGTCAGCGGCGCCGATCCGATACGCGTTCCGTCCAGGTAAACGGAGCCGCCGGCGGGGGCGCTGTTAACGGTCATTTCTGTACCGTAAGAGCGGAGCCCGGGGAAAACAAAGAGAAAGAACAACGCGACCACAATGGCGGCGGCAAACAGACCGGGAACGTACCGCTCCGGAGGGACGCCGAAGACCGGCGAAAGTGTTACCGTCAGCTCATCGATCTCCGCTTCATTTTCTACGCGTTTCCAGGGAGGGGCCATATGATCGCAGAGTATAGGGACCGGGCAAGAGCTGTGTCAACGAAACACGCCGCGGTGCAGGTGTTCTCGTGGATCGGGGTGTCGGTGCTCCGGCGTTCCGTGATAGTTGCCAGATGCTGCGCGTCGGTGGTAGCCTGTCCCGCATGGATACCTTTGCCCGACGGCTCGTCGGGATCACCGAAGCTGTGCTCACCTGGCGAGCCCGCCACAAAGCGCGCCGACACCTTCGCCAGGCTCGAAAAAACGTTATCCTCGATTGGATTGAGGCGTTCCTGCAGGCCGCGTTTCTGGTGCTTCTGATCAATCAATACCTCTTACAGGCGTATCAAATTCCCTCGGGCTCGATGATCGATACGTTGCTCCTCGGCGACCGCATCTTCGTCAACAAAGTGATTTACGGACCAGAACTGTTGCCCGGGATCGGGAAACTCCCGGGACTGCGCGAACCGCAACAGACAGAGGTCGTCATCTTTGAGAATCCCTCGTATATCTCCCGTGGAACGTGGTTCACTGTTCTTCAGCGCGTGCTGTACATGGTGACCCTGTCCGTCGTTGATATCGACCGCGACGAAAGCGGCCAACCGCGAGCGCAGCTGCTCATTAAACGGGCCGTCGGGGTTGAAGGCGACCGGCTTCGTATCCGGGAAGGCGATCTGGAGATCATCCCTGCCGGTGAAACGCAATGGATCTCGGAAGCGGATTTCCGCCAGCGTTCCGGGTATTCCTATTCCCCCCGGAGAACGCTTACCGAGGAGCACTATGAGATAATCGCTGCCGGTGGGGCCGCCCTCGCGCGGCGGGATCTCAATCTTCCGGCCAACACCGGGGATGACACTGCGGTCAACGCGTTGCAACGTCTCGGGTTCGGTGACCCCTTCGCTTTGGAACTTGCGCGGCAGGGATATTTGTATGCCGCGCATCCGGACAACATCCGCGTGCGCCGACGTGTACAGTTTGTGCGGGTGGGGTGGTACGTACCCCACGATCGGATCATGCCGCTCGGAGACAACCGGGACAATTCCCGCGACGGCCGGTATTTCGGAGCGGTACGACAGCAGGACGTACTGGGGCGCGCCATGTTCATCTACTGGCCGTTCAGTCGCGTCGGTCCCATTCGTTGACCGGAAATATGCGATGACCGATCGTTTTCGTCGTCAACAGAATCGCCGGCGTCGCCGGCTTGTCTTTCTCGTCGGAGTGGTGGTGTTTTTTGTCGTGCGCCTTGTGGGACCCGGTACTGCGATCGTCCGCACCACCTCTCTCGAACCGATGTTGCAATCCGGAGACGTGGTTCGCGTAACGCGGCCCGGATCACAGCTGGACCGGGGCGATACCGTCTCGTGGCGTCCGCCCGGCGGAACGCGTCGGTTCGGACCATTTCAGATGATTCGCAGCCCGCTCTCCAACGCCCCCGAAGATAAGAACGCGATTACGGGGCAGCCTCGGTCGGTCCCGCGTATTGTCGCGGCCACCGCAGACGACCAGGTGTCGTGGGATGACCGGAACGTCACGGTGCGATCTGATGGAGAGGTCCGGCGCTATGCACTGCCCCCTCTTCATGCGCGCCTTGTCAGTCCCGTTCGGCAGGTCCGGCTCCAGCCCGGGGAGATCTTTGTCGTGGCACTGCAACCGGGACGTATCGACTCCCGGGTAATCGGTCCGGTGGACGCGGACACGGTTCTGTTTCGCATTACCCGAATCATGTGGCCGGCCAACCGTCGTGCCGCGGTGAACGGCACCGTGTACCTTGAAAACCCCCGTTGACAGCCCGCCGGATTATCTTCCGATGCTCCAGCAAAGTTTTACCGGCAAGCACGTGTACATTCACGTTCCGGTCTGTCGCTACCGGTGTGATTACTGCGATTTTTTCTCCCGCATTCACGTGGCCCACACACGACAGCAAGAACTGATCCAACGGATCGCTGTGCAGGCGGATACGCTGATCGATTTCACAACATGCTCCCCTCTGGAGACGCTTTATATCGGTGGCGGGACCCCGTCCGCACTGGCGCCCGACGCGTGGGAGGAGCTGCTCCGATTGATCTTGCGGTTGGTTTCCCGTTCCACTGGAGGTCATGAGACGCTTATTGCGACGGCTCCTGGTCCGGAGGCTCCTGGCCCCGACCCGGAGGTGCCCGCTCCGGAAGTGACAGTGGAGCTCAATCCTGAGGATATCACGGAGACGCGCTGCCGTGAGCTCCGCGCTGCGGGAGCCAACCGTCTGTCCGTCGGCGTCCAGACGTTTTCTCCGGAGGCGATCCGAACGATAGGGCGTCACACCGGCGGGAAGGATACTTGGCGAGGGCTCGAAACGCTTGCCGAGCATTGGGACCGGGAGTGGTCGGCGGATCTGATCGTCGGGATCCCCGGAGAGTCGGCTGCAACGGTCCGGCGGGATATTCAGACGCTCCTCAGCTTTCAGCCGCGGCACCTCTCCGTCTATGAACTCAGCATTGAACCGGCAACCGTTCTGGGCCACGCGTCCCTACGCGGCCGTGTCCACGCTGCGAAGGAAACCGACGTCCTTGCCCAGCTGCGAATCGCCGCGGAACTGCTGGAAAACGCCGGGTTTCGGCGCTACGAAATATCCAGTTACGCCCATCCCGGGGCGGAAAGCCGCCACAATCTGGCGTACTGGCGCATGGCACCGCATCTCGGTCTGGGTCCCGGCGCGGTCGGCACCTTCCCGTTTCGTGGCCCCACGTCGCCGGCGGAGGTACAGGTCGGTACGGCCAGGACGCTGCCGGCGGGCACCGCCCATCGCGTAACAACCACGCGTTCGTTTGAACGTTTTCTTCGTCGAAGCGATTTCGGCATGGAAATCGAACCTCTTTCCGCTCAGGACGTGGTCAAAGAGTACTGTATGATGGCGTTTCGCACGGTGGAAGGCATCGATACGGCCTCGTTCAGAAAACGCGCAGGCGCACCGTTCACGGAGGTGTGCGCCGCAACCGTTGCGGCATGGCCTGACGCGTTCATACCGGCGCAACGGATCACCACCCCGTCGGTACCGGCAGACGGCCCCGCCACGGGAATCGCCATCGCGGAGCCGTACCGGAACGTGATCGACCGCATCCTCGTTGATCTGTTCGCAGATATCGACACGATTCCGAGGTAATACCAGGAGTTCACCGACAGTTGACAGCTGTAGGACCAAGTGATAGGTTCGGCAACACTCAAGCACAAACGGAGGATGACCGATGTCCGGCCACAGTAAATGGGATACGATACGACATAAGAAGGGCGCCCAGGATGCCAAACGGGGAAAGTTATTCTCCAAACTGATCAAGGAGATCACCGTTGCGGCCAAAATGGGCGGCGGCGATGAAGAGAGCAATCCGCGCCTCCGTACTGCCGTCCTCAAGGCAAAAGGCGCCAACATGCCGAAGGACAACATCGATCGGGCGATCAAAAAGGGGACCGGAGAGCTTGGCGGCGACGACTTCGTTGAACTGAGCTATGAGGGATACGGGCCGAACGGTGTGGCGATTCTCGTGGATACGCTCACTGACAACAAGAACCGAACCGCCGCTGATGTCCGTAGTATTTTCAGTAAAAACGGGGGCAACCTCGGTGAAAACGGATGCGTCTCCTATCTGTTCAATCGCAAGGGAATCATCACCCTTGACGCGGAAACCTACAGCGAAGACCAGATTCTTGAGGTCGCCCTGGATGCCGGTGCCGAGGACGTCGCCACCGAAGGTGAGTCGATTGAGGTCACCACCACTCCCGAGGATTTTGAAACCGTACTGAATGCGCTTGAGGCGGCAGGGGTTGCGTACTCGGTAGCGGAGGTATCCCGCGTGCCGGAAACCACCGTGGCACTGGATGACGACGGGACGCGAAAAGCGCTCCGGCTGATAGAACTGCTTGACGATCACGACGATGTTCAGGAAGTGGCGACCAACCTCGATATTCCCGACGATTTTGATCCGGACGGCTGATGCCGCTGGTTATCGGCGTCGATCCGGGACTCGCATCCACCGGCTGGGGTGTAATCCGTGAACGGGCGGGGCGGCTCAGCTGCGTCGATTACGGCGTGATCCGAACTCCCGCGGAAATCCCCACGGGAGAACGGCTTCAGCGGATCCACGACGAGATCAGCGCCTGTCTGGCCACCCACGCTCCGGAGGCCGCCGGCGTGGAAAACCTCTACTTCACAAAAAACATAACCAGCGCAATTCCCGTCGCCCAGGCACGGGGAGTAATTCTTCTGGCGCTCAGTCAGCATGGGATAATTACCGGCGAGTTCACGCCGCAGGTTATCAAGCAGTCTGTTGTCGGTACCGGCCAGGCGGACAAAGAACAGGTGATGCAGATGATTCGCGTGGTTCTGGGTATGAGCACACCACCACAACCGGACCACGCGGCGGACGCCCTTGCCGCGGCGGTTACGATGTTACATAGTGGACAGATTCCGCGGTGATCCGCGTGACGACAAACAGGAGATAATACCGTGTTCAACAGCCTCACCGGGCGCCTCAGCGGCCACGAATTTCCGATACTCCACCTCAGCACCGGTGGTATCGAGTGGGCCCTCGAAGTCAGTGCCGCCACGTTCCAGTCCGCGATCGCCGCCGCGCACGACGCGGACTACCGGATATACACCTATCTGCACAGTCGGGAAGATCTTGTTCGTCTGTACGGATTCTGGAGTCAAGCGGAACGCCACGCGTTTATTGAGCTGATCTCGGTCAGTGGAATCGGTCCGAGACAGGCGTTGAAAATTCTCTCCGGCACAAGCGTCGAATCCCTCGGCCAGTCCCTGGAGCAGGGAGATGTCGATGCGTTGACCCGCATCCCCGGCCTCGGGAAAAAGACTGCCCAACGCCTGATTCTTCAGCTGAAGGGGCATCTGGTAACCGGCGACTCCGGTGGAGGGACCGGCGCAGCCACCGAGGGCAACGCCCTGCGGCGGGAGCTTCTCGATGCGCTTACGGAGATGGGATTTGACCGCGCAACCGCCGGCTCAGTCCTGGAAACGGTCGCGGTGGAGATCGGCGCCGATCCGGCGGCACCGGATCGGGCGCACGAACAGGAGCTGTTTCGCCGGGCGATCGTCGCGCTGAGCGGGAGTTGAGCAGGGGGTGAACGGTATGGACGAACACCCGGTGCGCCCGGAATTTGAAGACGACGACGTCTACGAGAATCGACTGCGGCCGCAGCGCCTGGAAGACTTTCTCGGGCAGGAGCAGATCAAAGACAATCTGCGCGTTTTTATCACCGCTGCAAAAGAGCGGGGGGAATGCCTTGACCACCTGTTTTTGTCCGGCCCTCCGGGGTTGGGAAAAACAACCCTTGCCAACATTATGGCGCGGGAAATGGAAACCGATCTGCGCGTCACCTCCGCGCCCGCCCTGGAAAAGCCGAAGGACCTTGCCGGCATTCTCACGACGCTTCAGGACGGCACGATTTTTTTCATCGACGAGATTCACCGCCTCAAGAGTTCCCTTGAAGAGATGCTGTACGTGGCGATGGAAGACTACGAAATCGACTGGGTGATCGGGCAGGGCCCGGCGGCCCGAACGTTGCGCGTTCCCCTCCCGCAATTCACCCTGGTGGGCGCCACAACGCGACCGGGAATGGTTGCCGCCCCGTTGTTCACCCGATTCGGCATCCCCCTCCGCCTCGATTTTTACCGTCACGAGGAGCTCGAGGCGATCATCCGGCGTTCCGCGACGATCCTGGAGGTACCGATTGATGAAGCTGCGGTCGGCGTGCTCGCCGACAGCTGCCGCGGTACTCCCCGGGTCGCAAATCGTCTGCTGCGGAGGATGCGTGATTTCGCTCAGGTTCTTGGCGACGGTCCGATCACCAGTGCGGTGGTATCCGACGGGATGAAACGGCTGAACATCGACAAAAACGGTCTCGAGGAACAGGACCGCCAGATATTGCGCACGATCGTCGAAATGTACGGTGGCGGCCCGGTGGGCGCCGAGACGCTCGCGATATCGGTAGGTGAAGAGATCGATTCGCTCGAGGTCTTCTATGAGCCGTTTCTCATACAGCAGGGACTGATTCAGCGGACCGCACGCGGACGCGTCGCAACGCGTCGAGCCTATGAGATTATTGGCCTGCCGGTGCCGGAAAACGGTCAGGTCGGGACGACACCACCGAACGGAACACCTGGAAACGGAGCAACCCGTGAAGACCAGCGATTTCTTTTTTGAACTTCCCCCGGAGCTGATCGCCCAGGAACCGAGCGGTGTTCGCGGAGAAAGCCGTCTTATGGTGGTGGACCGCGAGACCGGTGTGCGCCGGGACGCGTCAGTTCGTGATATCTGCGACTACGTCCCCGCCGGAAGCGTCATGGTGTTCAACAACTCCCGGGTTCGAAAAGCGCGGGTATACGCGACCCTCTCGGCAAGTGACACGGTCCGGGAATTCCTTCTGGTACGCCGAACCGCGGCAAACCGGTGGCTTGCAATCGGGAAAAACATCATGCGCCTGTCCACGGGACGGGTGCTGCATTTCCCCGCAGGGGTCCAGGCGACGGTGGGCACCGTTGTTGAGCCGTATCGGGAGATCGTGTTTGATCGGGAGATCGACGATACCTGGCTCGATCTGAACGGACATGTGCCCCTGCCGCCGTATATTCGCCGCCCCGATAACACGACCGATGACGAGCGCTATCAGACGGTCTACGCCGAAACCACCGGTAGCGTGGCCGCTCCGACGGCGGGCCTCCACTTCACGCCGGAACTCCTCGCGGCACTGCGGGATCACGGCGTGCAGATTCAGTTTGTTACGCTGCATGTCGGCGTGGGGACGTTTCTCCCGGTCCGAACCGCGGAGGTTGAGGCCCATCATATGCACGAAGAGGAGTACCACGTCTCGCAGGAAACCGCCGCCGCGGTGACCAGAGCGGTTCACGACGGGACGCCGGTTGTTGCGGTGGGAACCACGGCGGTACGAACGCTGGAATCGGCGTGGGACGCGACGACGGGAGAACTCCGGGATGGACACCGTGCCACTGACCTGTTTATCTACCCGGGATACCATTTCCACGTTGTGCGACACATGTTCACCAATTTTCACACCCCCGAGAGCAGCCTGGTTGTCCTGGTAAGCGCGTTTGCCGGACGCGAACTGATCCTCGGGAGCTACGCCGAGGCGGTGGAAAAACGATACCGGTTCTTCTCGTACGGAGATGCGATGCTGATTCTGTAACTGCGGTTTTGTACCTGCGGGCGGCCGTCGGGAGACCGCCCGGCGGCGTGGCCATGCCCCATGTCGATCAGTACGTATCGCCGTCCATGCTCTCAAACGCCGCGCGCACTTCTGCAACCCGATCAAGATGATTTTCAATTATCCCACCGTAGTCCAGCGTGCCCGAGCGAATGCGGTGGTGTTCATCCTCCCAGCGCTGGATCTCTTCCAGATGGACAAAGCGGAATTCCGTCGCCTCCTGAGACCATCGCTGGGCTGCTTCCCAGTAGTGCCGCGCATACCGGAAATACTCCTCCGCGCGATCGAGGCTTTCCAGGTTTTCCCGTTGCCACGGGGCGTTGTAGAAGTACGCTTCCATCTTCATGTACTGGGCACCCCACTGGAGGTACATGTCGGTCAGTTGAAGGTTGATATGCATCGTAAACAGGTAGCGGTACCACTCCCACTCACGGTCGTTTTCGACAGTGGCAAGCGCGTTCAAGGGGTTGGCAAAATCGCTCCGCAAAGCCTGTTCCAGCCAGTACACGTTCTCTGCAATGCGCTCCGGAGTCTGCACAAAATGGCGATGGTAGAGCTCGTAGAGTTGCTCACGGTACAACAGCCGGTAGGAAGAGACCTCCGCAAGCGGGACAAGCAGGAGGATCGCCAGGGCGGTACGGCGGAACAGACCCTTCATATTCAGATATATCGGTCAAACAGCTCCGTTATCTGACCAAAGATCGTTTCGACTGACGCGCTTCCGTCAAATCGATGCACCGCAACCCGACCGGCCCGTTCGAAATCGGCGATGATATCGCGGTACATCGTCTCTACCCGCGCCTGGACGTCGTCCTGCTCAAGGCGATCACGAGCGGTACGATCCCGCATCCGCCCCTTGGCGGTGTCCCGGGGCGTGTCGATAAATACAAGGTGTTCCGGCAGGGGAAACTGGTGATTCAACGACTCAACATCAACAAACGGGGCATACGCCCCCTGGTAGGCCAGGGACGAGAAGAGATATCTGTCCGAGATGACCACTTTACCCGCAGCGAGGAGGTCACGAATTCCGCCGGCCGGGTGTGCAAGGTGTTCATTCCGGTCCGCGGCAAACAGAAGCGCCAGTGTCCACGGGGTAACCTCGTCGGGACCGTTCAACAGGGAGCGGATCAGTTTTCCCGTCGGCAAACCGGTCGGTTCGCACGTCCAGTTAGCTTTTACGGTGCTCCCGGTTGTATCTTTGTTCAGGTGGTCGCACAGTCGACGGGCCTGGGTGGTCGTTCCCGCTCCGTCCAGTCCTTCAAACACGATGAACCCGGGAAGTACCGGATTCTCCCACGGCAGCGTCAGCATCCTGAAAGCCTCTCTCACTCTGTGATACGCTACCTTACCACGGAACGGAACCACGCGCGAAGATGAGCCATATACGCCGGGCGGCGATACACAAGACGATCAGTTCTCTGTTTTTCGCCACGCTCGTGGTGGGTACCGTGCTGAGCTCACGCGTCGTGATTACACATCTTGAGGAACGCATCTCTGCCGCCCGCGAAGAGGGAATCGCCGTTCTCCGGGAACTGACGGCGCAACGCATCTCCTGGGAGTCTGTATCCCCCTCAATACTCCGCGGGTTGACCTTTTACGGCGTCCGCCTTTCTGATGACGCAACCGCGACGCGCGTCTCCGTCGGTCTGAATCCATTCGTGCTGTTATTCAACCGCCCGGGGAGTCCCGTACCATACGTTGACATTGAAGGACCGCAGATCACGCTGAAGGATGAACCGGCGTGGGAACGTCTGGACAGGACGATTGCGTTTTTTGCCGGTATTAACGCCAGGGCACCGCGAATCACGATATCGGTAACCAACGGGGGTATTATCGCCGAACAGGCTGATCGCCGAGTTGAACTGCGCGCGCTGAACGGTTCGGTGACGTTTACCTCTCTCGGCGAGATCCGCGGAACCCTTGCCACCCACAGCGAAATCACCTCTTCGGTCGAATCCGAGTCGTTTGCTCTCGAAACGGATATCACCGTCGATCTTGACCGCCTGCGGCGGGGTGGAACGCTTCAGGCGTCGCTGGATCTGAAGAGGATTCGCGGTTCCCATTTTGACCTGGACGATCAGAGTTTTCATTTCCAGGCAACGGATGACTTATACGTACTCCAGCGCGTCCGGAGCGACACCCCTCTCGATGTCCGCATCGATGTAGACGGACGTTCCGGGATCGCCACGGCGGCGGTCCGGAGTGAATCGTTTACACCGAACGAGATAATCCGACTTCACGGGCCGTGGGAGGAGTACGCTCCGTGGCTGGCGGCGCCGGTGACCACCGACAGTGCCGCCAGTTTCGATCTCGCCGGCGGGTTGATTTCGGCAAACGGGACGGTGTCAACGGTCGTGAACCACGATGAGGTCATACCCGCACCGATAACTCTCCAGGCCGAGTATGAGGCGGACCGTTCCAAAATAACGGTGTCCTCGGTAACGGTGTGGGGTACAACGGGACGGGCTACCGCAAGCGGCTCGTACCGTTTCGGTGAACCCATGCCGAATGCGACGGTTACGGCATATGATTTCCGATACGCCGATTCACCGACGATAAGCGGTACCGCCACTCTCAGTTCAACCGCCGGCGGCGGCGGGATCTCGTCTGAACGGTTTTCCATTGACGCCCAACGTTTGTACAACACCGTTGTTGAGTATCGGCGACTCACCGACCGGCACATGATCTCCGTTGCCACCTCACTCGATCCCGACGGTTCCAGCGCCGTATCCGCGAAAATCAACGCCGGGGGAGGCGACGATTTCAGCGGCAACGTCGAGCTTGTCCGTGTTTCGGCGGTATCCGCCGACTCGTTGGCGAGTTCATTCGGGCTGGAGGTCGAGCTCCCGGCTGCAGCAGAAACGGTCGCGGTGAGCGCCTCTGTTCGATTCGATCGACGCGGCGGGGAAACACACGTCGTTATTCCCTACGTGGTTGCAACCGATACCGCAGACCCCAACCGCGTTGTTACCGCCCGCGGCGAGTACCGGAACGGAACGATCTCTGTCGACCGCTTCTACGCCCGTGTTGGCGCGATCCGTTCGGACGGCTCGGCGCTGGTGCGCGTCGGGACCGGTGGGACGATCGATTTCGAAACCGCATTTTCGGTAAACGGTGTTGAATACTCCCTGCGCGGACTCTACTCCGAGGCAGCGGGCCTGACGATCGTTGGACCGTACGACGTACAGGTTCGGATAACCCGGTCCCGTCAGGGGGGGCTGCGCGTTCGTGCCGGTGCGCTGGATGTTCCAATTCCCCTTGGAAACGCCTCGGTAAGCGCCTCCGTAAACGGGCTCTTTCTCAGCGATCGTGACTGGTATCTCACGATGCAGGATCTCATCATCGAAGGTATTCCTATGCCCTCCGGGGGTACCGGTCGCGCTGCCCTCGCGGCGTCGATTAACGATGGAACGGTCGAGATCGTCCTTCTCGAGTTTAAAGACCCGGTTGGAACGCTGACCGGATCATTTGAATTCGACGTCCAACGCTCCGGCAACGATGAGATACGCGGAAGCGGACGCGTCGCGTCGGTTGATGGAGTTGAACAGTACCGGTTCGCCGGACGCGTGGTGGAAGGCGCTCTTGCTGTGGACGCGCGCTTCGAAAACGCACCCCTTGCGCGAGTCAGCTCCGACGTTCGCACCGGCACTCTCAGTGGTGCGATCCAGGTTGTTGGAAGCCGGACATCACCCCAGGTTCGAGGTTTTTTCGAAAGCGACACCGTGCGGATCGGTGGTCAGGAGATCAGGGGACGTCTGCGCGTATACGGAGACGACCGGATTCTGCAAATCAGTGAAGCCGAACTGATCGCCGCGTCGCGAACGCTGGAGATCGACGAGATCACCGTAAACCGTACCGATGGTTCTATTACCGGTGATGCGCTGATTCGACGGCCCCAGGGAGCTGGTACGATCGAACTGGCCATGAACGGTTCGACCGACCCGATTCCCACGATCGACGATTTCTCACTGAAAGACGCGCCGTTGTCTCTGGCAGTGGAATCACGAACGTCGGACACGATAATCGGCGCGACACGCCCGGCAGATGTGATCCACGTATATACTATCGCGAAAAGCGTGGGGCGCACCGATATCCGTCGAAACGATGGCGCGGTCCGCGGCAGCGTCACGGAAACCGGCGAGTTCGTCATGTCTTTTGCAGCGCCACTGCCGGTCAACGCTCAGGCGACCGGTACATTACGTGACGGGGAGATAGAACTGACCGCGTCGGGAATCACCGTCAATTTACCGGAAATCACGGAGGCTTTCTCCGAGGCTCCGATCGAAATCCGGTCGGGAACTGCAACCGGCTCCATTCGTGTTATCGGTCCGGTAGATGATCCCGATCTGTTTGGAACGCTTCGCGTTCGAGATCTTACACTGGACACCGCATTCTCGCCGGATACGGTCGGCCCGACCAATGCAGCGTTGATACTTGAGGACAAACAGATCCGAATTCCCCGCTTCAGTACGGCTGTGGGCTCCGCGGCAATTGAGGCGGAGGGTACGGTACTCCTCAACCGATGGGCGTTGTCGGAATACCGGCTTAATCTGGAGATCCCGGGACCTGAAGGAGTTCACGTTGTAAGCTCCTTCGGTCCAATCGATGTGGACGGCTACGGCCGTGGCGAGGTCTCACTGATCGGGCGTCCGCGGGATATCGCGGTGGAAGGCGACGTTGTGATATCAGGAGCGGAGATCGGTGTAATCGCCGGCGCTGACGAAGCGGACACCCCGGAAGACATCAACGTAAACGTGGATCTTACGCTCGAAACGGGCCGAAGCGTTCGCTTCATCTGGCCGGCGGCGGATTTTCCGATCATCAGAAGCAACTTTTCCGTCGGACAGGAGGTTGCCCTCAAGATCGACAGCGTCGATGATACGTTTTCTCTGGTCGGCGATCTCGAGATACAAAGCGGCGACGTCTTCTACTTTGACCGGAATTTTCTCATCCGCGACGGGAATATCTCGTTTCGCGAGGACGAAACGCAGTTTGATCCACGAGTGTCGGCGCGGGCGGAGCTCCGCGAGGTCACTCCCGACGGTCCGGTCCGAATCTACCTCGTCGCCGACGGCCAGCGTCTCAGCGAGTTCAGTCCACGCTTCGAATCGAATCCGCCGTTAGGCGGGACGGAGATCGTCGCGATTCTCGGTGGTAATATTTTTCAGCAGGGTCCCAATGCAGACACCAATCTTTCCACGGCACTGCTTTCGACCAGCGACATTGTGACCCAGTTTGGTGTCTTCCGGGAGTTTGAAAATGAGATTCGCTCTCGTCTGGACCTGGATTTGTTTGCGATCCGGACCAGTGTGATCCAGAATCTCGTGTTGACCGCGATAACCCCTACCGACGAAACGACACAACAACTGGCGCCGACTCTTGGCAACTACCTGAACAATACCTCAATTTTCATGGGGCGGTATATCGGCGAGTCGGTCTTCGGCCAGGCGATTCTCCAGATGCGGGCTGTCGACTTTGCTGAACGCGATCAGGATGATGGAATTCAGCGTCTCGGCGGGGTATTGATTGATTCGGAAATTAGTTTAGAATGGCAAACGCCGTTTTTTATGCTGGAGTGGAATCTTGCTCCGGAAAATCCTGAGGAGCTGTTCATCAGAGACAACACGTTTACTTTTTCGTGGTCGTTCTCGTACTGATAGAAGCAGGAACATTACAGGGAGCCTGAATGCGAATAGTGCGCTACGTCCTGCCACTCTTACTTGTGGCGGGTACCGTTTTTTCCCAGACCGATGGTAGTTGGTACCTGAATAAACCGATCGAAGATATCACGTTTTCCGGGCTCGACTCGGTCCGGGAAAATGAACTCTCTGCGATTACCGAACCGTTCATCGGGGAAGATTTCACGGAACCCACCTTTCTTGAACTCCAGCGACGACTGTATGCGTTGGACTACTTTGAGGAGATCATACCCAACGCCGAACGGCCGGCCGGCACATCCGAAGACAGCGTCATACTTCGATTCGATGTGGTGGAGCGACCCGTCATAACGGATATCGAGATCGACGGAAACGACCGCCTTGGCCGTAACCGGATTCTGGACGTGGTTCTGCTGAAGCGGGGAGACATGGTAACCCGCAGCAAGATGCGGATTGACGAAGAGGCGATCCGCGCTCTCTATCTGGAACGCGGATACCCGGATGTCCAGGTTTCGTCGGAGTTTATCCAGGACGAGGGCGAAAACATCGTCAAGTTCAGCGTTGACGAGGGCAATCAGATCGCCATCGATACGATTACCTTTGTGGGAAACGAATTTGCCACCGATTCCACGC